>JAIESE010000014.1 GCA_019746225.1 Alphaproteobacteria bacterium
TCCGCACAGAAATATCACGGTATTTTCCGAGTGGCTTGCGTTTAGGTTTTTGGTATACCTATACCAATGGCCATGACATCATCAACAACCAAACCTACTATGATAAGGGGATTTTCTTCTCTGTACCCCTTGATATCTTCTACACCCGTTCCACACGCACCCGTTGGGGTTATGGCATGTCTGCCTGGCTGCGTGACGTGGGCGCAAGCGCCTATTCAGGCACCGAGCTCTATGAGCTGATCAATCAAGAACGGCAATGAAATAGATAAACAAGTCGATTAATTGTCATCGTCCACTTTCCCGGTCAAGGTTCAAGGCACCAAGAAAAGCAACAAAAGAATAGTGATGAAATCGGTCGAGTAGCCCGTAGGAGTTTCACCTTCGGGCTCTCACAGATCCGTACGTGAAACTCTCGCTTCATACGGCTCTTATCATTCAATCATTTATATTTCAGCTACCAGTGTGCAAATAATTTTGGATCTCTTTGTTGAATCATCGAAATCCATTTACCTGCCTGCTTAATACTGCCATGAAATCTCTTAAATTTCTTCGTCGCCCATTTGACTAACCTGTCATTTATACTTTCTAAAACTTTGTCTAAAGCTGATTTGTAAAATTTACCGTAGTAATTCATCCATCCTCTGATGATTGGATTGCATTCTTCAGCAATTTCATTCAGAGATTTATCTGTAGCACTATGTATTTTCAGTTCTACTAATTTCTCTCTAATTTTCGTAGCTGCTTTATCACTAACCGCTGGTAGAAAACCCATGAACAATTTTCCCATCTTATTCTTTGCATCTCTCATCTTAAATGTGTACCCGAGAAAGTCGAATTTGATATTAGGAAATTCTCCATTTCTGTCATCATCTTTGCAGTATACAATCTTCGTCTTTATGGGATGTACTTCTAGATTACATTCCATAAGACGACTTTTGATATTTGTGAGTAGCTTCTCAGCTTCTTCTTCTGTCTTACAATGTATGACTATGTCGTCGGCATACCTTTCGAACGGGTTCAAGGGGTATTTCATTCTCATCCACTCGTCAAATGCATAATGCATAAACAAATTTGCTAAAATAGGGCTTATAACCCCTCCTTGAGGGGTTCCTTTTGTTCGTGGACTAATGGTTCCGTCTTCCAGCATGGCTGGAGCTTTTAGCCATCTTTCTACATACAATAGTATCCATTTGCAATCTGTATGTCTATTAAGAGCTTTCATGACTAAGTCATGATCCATATTATCAAAGAATCCTTTGATATCTAAATCTATAACCCAGTCATAATCCCAGCATTTCTTTCTCGCTACTCCAATGGCATCTTTGGCTGATTTGTTCGGCCTATATCCATAAGAGTTCGGATGGAAACATGGATCTAAATCAGGTTCAAGATACATTTTTACAACCATCTGCGCAATTCTATCCCCCACAGTTGGTATGCCAAGCTTCCTCTTTTTTCCGTCCGATTTTGGTATTTCTACCGTTCGCACAGGTGGAGGAAAGTATGTTCCTGAGGACATACGATTCCAGATTTTGTAGAGATTATCTTGAAGATTTTCTTCAAAATCTTTTATCGTAACTCCGTCTATGCCTTCTGATCCTTTGTTTGCTTTGACCCGTTCATAGGCCTTTAAAATGGCGTACTTCGAAATTTTAAATGATTTTGCCTGGCTCATATGTTCCTCTTGATTTTCAATTGTCATACAAGTTTGGCTGAATGATACAACCCCTTCGCTTCCCTTCCTTTACAGAAGATTCAACACTACTACGAGTTGTTCCGCCCCTATCTTTCGCATCGATACTTTCACCCTTATGATTCTTTCACTTGGGCTTTTCTCTTAACATCAAAAGCTAGGTTCCTACGTTCCGTTCAACAGCCATGTGTCAAGTTCATGCCATCTCTATGCCGGATGCCACTCGAACAGTAATCAGGTTTTCCTTCGAGCTCTTCTTAGCCTTGCTTCGGAAGGCTAATTTCGACATCATCCTACAAATTTCGACACCTCATCAATGGTTCATTTACATTCATCTCCTTGACACTCATCTGACTCAATCTTAGTTGAGCCTTTTCCTTAATGCTCACCACATATAGCTCTTAACTATTGCAGCTTAAGGTGATTTAAACCCCTCCCTGAAGAGTGATTTAAGGGGCCTTCCCTCATCTAATTGAACAGTTAGCTGATTGCTATTTTTTTTTAGCATCAGTTTATCGTAGCGCACCGAAGCGTTTGGAGTGAGAAAGTCTTCTTTCGCTTTTCTAGCGACACATTCTTTTAATCAATAGGGGCAAAAAAATCATTGTTCGTTTTATAATTTTTTAAGGCAGAAAAAAATTAAACGCAAAGGCGCGAAGACGCTAAGACGCAAAGATTAAATGAAA
>JAIESE010000015.1 GCA_019746225.1 Alphaproteobacteria bacterium
ATGACACGCATGATTTCATTCGTCCCTTCAAGGATTTGGTGGACGCGTAAATCTCGCAAATACCGTTCTACCTGATACTCCTTAATATAGCCATACCCTCCATGAAGTTGAAGAGCCTCGTTCACCACATGAAAGCCGACATCCGTTGCAAAGCGTTTGGCCATGGCACAATGGAGCGTTGCCTGCGTGTGCTTTGTATCCAATAGGGTTGCAGCTTTATGTACCAGAAGACGGGCGGCAGTCAACTCTGTCGCCATGTCCGCCAATCGAAACTGTAGTGCTTGAAATTCTTTGATTTTCTTGCCAAATTGCTCCCGCTCCCCCACATACGCCAAAGCCATATCCAGGCAGGCTTGGGCGCCCCCCAATGAACAGGCGGCAATGCTCAAGCGCCCCCCATCAAGGCCCGTCATCGCAATTTTGAAGCCCTCCCCCTCTTCCCCCAAGCGATTTGTCACAGGGACCCGCACTTGATCCAACATCACCGTTGTTGTGGGTTGGCTGCGCCACCCCATTTTTTCTTCCCTCTTGCCAAAACTGAGGCCTGACGTGTCTTTTTCTACGATTAGAGCGGTTATTCCTTTTGGTCCCGCTTCACCAGTTCGAACCATCACAAGGTAAAGATCGCTCACCCCACCCCCGGAAATAAAAGCCTTTGTTCCTGTCAGGATATAATGATCTCCATCCCGAACCGCCTTTGTTTTTAACGATCCCGCATCACTCCCAGATCCGGCCTCTGTGAGGCAGTAGCTGGATAACCATTCCATGGAAGTCAATTTCGGCAGCCATTGTTGATGTTGGGCGGGAGATCCAAACCGATCGATGAGATATCCCACCATATTGTGAATCGAGAGATAAGCGGCCGTTGACACGCAAGCTTTTGAAAGTTCTTCAAAAATCAATACGCTATCAAGGCGTTTGAGGCCCGTTCCCCCATGACTTTCTTGCACCAACAACCCCCCAAAGCCAAGCTCCGCAGCTTTGCGTATGGTTTCTACGGGAAAGATTTCCTGCTGATCCCACAGTGATGCATGAGGGGCAAGCTGGTCTTTCGCAAAATTGCGCGCAAGCTCTTGAAAGGACACTTGTTCAGGCGATAAAGAAAAATCCATGATGGGCTCCTCAGGACGTTCGGCTCCTAATTAAACGTAAAGCAGACTTTGCGAAATGTCTATAAGAGGACGTATTGCGAAAGGGGAAAGATTCTTCTATAAATCTTACAGGCATTAGAAAAAGAAGGACAAAAACATGAACTTTTACGGTCAATTTCCCCAGACTCGCTTGCGCCGCCTTCGCACCCAAAACTGGCTGAGGGAAATGGTTCAAGAAACCCGCCTTCACCCTTCTGACTTGATTCTCCCCTTGTTTATCCGAAACCCCGATGGGCCCGCTGAAATTGCCAGCATGCCGGGTGTCCGTCGCTGGACCATTGAGGAGCTTCCTCAGATTATTGACCAAATTCTTAGCCTGGGTATCCCTGCCGTTGATTTATTTCCCCTCACCCCTTTAGAGCTCAAAACTCCAGATGGCCGAGAAGCCTTCAACCCTGACAATCTTATTTGTCAAGCAATCCGGGCCATTAAGAAGATTTCACCTGATCTTGGGGTTATTACAGATGTGGCCTTGGACCCCTACACTAGTCATGGGCACGATGGCGTCTGGAATGGCAAAACCATTGATAATGATTTGACCCTCGATCAACTGGCCAAGCAATCCCTGGTTCAGGCAAAAGCGGGAGCGGACATCATAGCCCCCTCAGACATGATGGATGGTCGCATTGCCGCAATACGAGGCGCTCTAGATAGTAATAATTTTCAAGACGTCGCCATCATGAGTTATGCCGCCAAATACGTTTCCTCGTTTTATGGCCCATTCCGTGAAGCTGTTGGGGCCGTAAAGCTCCCTGGCCAAGACGGGAAGTCGGTTGGGGACAAAAGGACCTATCAAATGGACCCTGCGAACGTTGAAGAAGCTTTACGAGAAGTGGCACAAGATTTGGCCGAAGGGGCCGATATGGTTATGGTCAAGCCGGGCCTGCCCTATTTGGATGTTGTCTCGCGGGTTCGGCAAACTTTTAACGTTCCTACGTTCGCCTATCAGGTGAGCGGGGAATTCAGCATGATCAAAGCTGCTGCCGCCAACAACTGGATCAATGAACAAGCGGTCATGTATGAAAGCCTCATCGGCATTAAGCGCGCCGGCGCTACCGGAATCTTTACTTACGCTGCTTTAGAAGTTGCAAAGCAATTGAGAGAACAGATGGGGAAGTAAGGCTCGCCTCGAGCTATTATCACACAACCCAATTCCTTTTTAATAAATAAAGGACATTTCTTTAATAATTCATTAAGAATTTATGCTTTACAATTATTTATTATAACTTAAATGAAGTGAATTATAATGAATAAAGGGCTTTCTTTTATTGCGGCATTCTGTTTCACGATAATTCTACTAAAAGGTTTCATCGTTGATTCTTCGGCCAGTGAAGAACTGGACGAGAAAGAATTTAAAGACCTATTGGGCGAGTTAGCTACCTTTATGAAGGAGCCATCTAAAGCTTCAGGAACAGGTGTTAATAATCAAGAAGCACCCTTACTTCACGAATCAAGTCGACAAAGCCCAGCACCCGCAAGTCCGAAACAGACTCATAGTGGTTCGAGCCCTGGAAGATCTGACTCTGACGAGCCCGTTCAAGAAGCTAAAGAGGTTGAAAAGCCAAGCTTCTCAAGCCTACGCCTAAAAGGCCCCAGAGAGCAAAGCCCAAGGGTTAGCCAAACATTTTTGGCAAGAACATCCCGAAGCCAAAGTACGATTACTCGAGGGACACGTAGTCACAGTGAGTCACCTGCGGATGCCGGGAGTCCAAAACTGGATAATCCAAGGAGTGAAGCTCGCAACAATAGACCTCTCTTTCAAACCTTAAAAAACGTTAATGACGACACTTGGGATATCGATTTTATGATGGGATTGGTTCTTCCAAGACCCACGACCCTGCCCTCCCCAGCCTTCCCAATTGGCGAATCAATCGAACCAGAGAAAAAGGTCATGGAACAACCCTTACAAGGTTCAGTGTTCTTTTTAAAGCTTGAAGAATGTCTCGCTTATGAAAGACCTTCAAATTCAATCCTTGAGCAATTGAGACCCCTTGATAAAACAAACTATAAGGACCCTGAGGTAATCATAACTCTTGCCGGAATCACGGACCAAAAAACACAACGAATCATTCGACTCTATTTTCAAAACTTTAATGATCCTGAAACAATTATCAAACTTTCTGGCACCAACGATGAAAAGCTCAAGAAAAGCATCCGTAAGTATTTTGAAACCAAAGATCAGGTTCTCAAAAAGAAAAAGTTTGTTGATGATCTTCGCAACAAAATTAAAGAAAAGACTCAAAAAGTAGATATCAAGGGTTATGTTGAGGATATTATACTTAAAAATAAACCGAATGTTCAAGAAACAGAACGTGTAAAAGCTATCATATCAAGTCTTAAATCCATTTGGGTTACCTTTTCAAGGGAAATAACTGGTGATAAGAAAGTTCACTTTGAAACTGCAAAGCACCTCGCCTCTATGCGCCAATTGAAGGTTGAGCGTTTTGGTGCAAAGGCAAATCGCATATTTGAAACTGTGTATGAGCCTATGCAAGATAGTATGGTCTATTTGTTTCCTCGCCTCCGTGCCCTCGGGGCAACTTTGGTCTTATATGGTGACTCCCCTTATACACCCACAATAGGACAATTTATGAGTGGAACTGGATTCATTCAGGAAGGTTGCTTGCCTGAAAATTTCTATTGCCACATCAAAGACCCCAATGAAAATTCAGAAATCCAAATTTTCTTAGAACCTCAACCTTCAAGAATTGTTTTTGTTGGCAGTTCTGTCGATAGATTAACCACTGATCGGCAAACAGTTAAAAGGCATTTCGAAGAGAGGCAAAGATTGGGGGTTGTCATTGATACCCTCCATTACGACTCATTTTCTTCGTTCATCACCGGGCCTCTCTTGCTTTTGCAATACGAATTAATGGCTGAATGGGAAAAGAAATTAGACCCGGCACGTGAATTAATATATTAATAATGGTCCTAAACAAAGTGATTAAGATGACAAATTTTTTTCGTAAACTCTGCACCGTCCTGATTGGTCTATCTTTTACTACCTCTTTAACTTATGCCATGGAAGAAGTGACTGATGGTCCTTTCCCTGAAGAAACAAATAACTCCAATCATAAGAATGAAGCAGACAAAGAAGAAAATGGAACCCCCCCACTGAATCTAGACGTAGTTCATAGAATGCAAGACATACACAAACGAATGAAAGACCATAAGCGTGCAATAAAAGAACAATATTATAGGGAATTTTTGGCCCCGAAATTTCCCAACTTATTACCTCATCATTTCAAAGTCAAACAACTCCATCTAGAAGGTTTATCAAAGCTACTAGAGATTTTAAAACCAAAAAGGGTTTTAAGGCGAGAAAGAATTGTCCTAAAGTTTGCAGAAGCTGGAGATTCGCCAACGAAACATGCCGTATCCCTTAAAGGAACGCTGATTTTCTTTGATCTTGAGGGATGCCTTACTTGCATGAGTCCAACAGATGAAGTGCTAGCCCAAATGAGGGCCCTTGACCACACAAACTACAATGATCCAGAGACCATCATCAGATTGGCGGATATTAAGGATGCAGATATGCAAGCCAGAATTCGAGGTTGTCTTAGAAATTATGAGGATCCAGAGACCATTATCGAATTAGCGGGTGTTAAAGACAAGAAGACCAAGGCAAAAATTAGGGATTACTATAAGTGCAAGCATGACCATCGTTACAATGAAGATCTTTTTAATACCTCTCTCGATAAATATATGAATATTGACACGGCAACAGTCGATTGCGAAGAAGACTTCTTCTTTGGAATGCCTATGGAGATATCCAAAAATACTGTTATTAAACAAGACCCCCATTTAAGCAGGTTTTTGTACCATGGGTATACAAGAGAAGATTTTGAAGAAGTGAGCCAGATAATTGCAAGGATTTTACCCAAAGGAGAAGACACCCTTTTTGTTAGAAAGATCGTTGACAGAATCAAAAATTCTTGGGGTTTATTCAGCTATGAAGGGCTTGAAGACTCGAACGACATGTACAAAGAAGCCGCAGCCAACTTGGGCTTGAGTCTTAAAGACTTCCTAAAATCACGACACCCCAAGAATCTCCCATCCACCTTCCGACCTATCGAGGACGGCATCGAATACCAGATTCGTAAACTTAAGGATTTAGGCGCAACTCTGTATGTATATTCTTCGCTACCCTATAATGATGCCATTGACCCCCTCTTAGCGAGGTTGGGATTCGGTGACACAAAGGAGAGCCGAAGAGACCTCTATCGGAATTCAAAACCCATACATATTTGGAATACTTTTGCCACAAACAAAAGTCTTTTTGAAAGGGTTGTCGTAGTTGATAACAGGATCTCCAATGTTTTCTTAAGCCTGAATGCACTTCGATTGGCAAAATTGGAAACACAAAAAATTGTGGGAATTACGAATGAGTATTATTTAATGAATCCAGCCCTCCTCGAACATCAGTACAAGCTTGTTCAAGCCTGGCGTCAACGGAATACTGTGGTTGAACCAATCAGAAAGAACGTGTGGGGTAAGCCATATGATGCAAGAGATGAACAGCTCAAGCTTAAAGGATATAAGCGCTCAGCTAATCTCCTAAAGAAATCCCAAGGCCCCGTGCCGTGCGAATCATCGTCCCCTTGCGATCGACCGCTTGGAATTGTTCGATCGCCTCAATAATTGGAACATCCACGATTTGACGGTTTTTCCAGGCCACCATCCGATCAAATTTGCCCTTTTCGATTAAATCTACCGCATGGACGCCAAAAGCCGAGGCGAGGATGCGATCTTGAGCGCACGGCTGCCCTCCCCGCTGCACATGGCCCAAAACCATTGTTCGGATATCCGCACCTGTCACAGCAGATATTTTCTCCGCAAGATAGTGGCCGATGCCCCCATAACGTGGACGGCCTCCCTCATCAGAAAGTACAACTTGTTTGCCATCCTCGGTTTTCACAGCCTCAGCGACCACGATCAGCGCAAAGGTACGCCCCAAGTCCGCAAGGGAAGATATCTTTTGGGTAATTTTGTCCAAAGAATAAGGAATTTCAGGAAGCAGGATGATATCAGCACCTCCCGCAATGCCAGCACTCAAAGCAATATGACCCGCATCGCGTCCCATCACCTCCAGGATCATAACCCGCTGATGACTAGCGGCCGTCGGTTGGAGGCGATCGAGCGCTTCCGTTGCAACTTCCACCGCTGTTGGATACCCAATCGCACTTTCCGTATGGCCTAAGTCATTATCGATGGTCTTCGGGATGGTCACGAGGTTCAAATCCCCTAGTTGGGCCAAATGACGCAAGATGCGCATGCTTCCATCACCCCCAATGCCAATTAAAGCATCCAGCTGAAGTTCCCGATATCCTTCAATAAAGTCTTGGGAGCGATCGGTGCGATTTCCTTGAGCGTCTGGAAAACTAAAGGGGTCATTCTTATTCGTTGAGCCCAACATCGTGCCACCACTGCGCATCATCATGCTATTGCACGTCTCGATGGTCAGCTCTTGATAATCAAGGGGACGCACAATGAGACCCGTCGTCCCATTATGGATCCCCACCACATGCCATCCATAGGTTTGAATCGCGCGATAGGTAATCGCTCGAATCGCCGCGTTCAACCCCGCACAATCGCCACCACTTGTTAAAACACCAATTTTTTTAACCAAGTTCCCATCTCCCGAATTATTGCTCAAGTCGCCCTGTAAGTTGGACCATAAGAGCACTCCCACTGCCGTAACCTAACACTATTTTTGAGGGATTGTTAAGGCGTATTTAAGAGGGCCTTAGGACCTTTTTTCCACCAACAATAGGATGCTTCACGCCTGTCGTCGTCGGAAAGCTGATAGGCAATCCTGCCTTGACGCGAGCCGCCAGATAAGCAAATGCATAGGCTTCAAGCAAATCGCCATCCCAGCTAAGAGCTTCAATAGCCTCTACTGGACATGGGCTCATAGTGGAGAGGCGATTCATGAGATGTTTGTTCCGACGCCCACCTCCAGCAACATATATTTTTGTCGGGTGCTCTGGAACATGATCCAAGCTTTTGATGATCGCTTTCGCTGTGAACTCAACGAGTGTTGCCGCCCCATCAGCAAGCGAGAGTCCTCTGATATCCTTAACACGTGTGGCAAAGTCATTGCGATCCAAAGATTTTGGTGCCGACTTTGTAAAATAGGGATGACGCATCCACGTCTCTAGTATCCCTTCATGCGGCTTCCCTTGAGCTCCTAATTGACCATCCTGATCATAAGATGCTCCCGTCTTTTGCATGACCCAGTCATCCAAAATAGCCCCTCCAGGACCTGTATCACAGGCAATCAAGGGGTTCCCTCTCTTGATCCAGGTGATGTTCGCGACACCCCCAATGTTCACAACAACCACAGGATCATCTTCGTGAAGCATCGCCTGATGGAAAATCGGAACCAGGGGCGCCCCTTGACCGCCGTTGGCCACATCTTCTGAACGAAAGTCATAGATAACCTCTTTCCCGGTTTCCCTTGAAAGAAGCTCACCATCCCCCAGTTGGTGGGTTAGAGGTGGGCTATGAAAAATCGTCTGTCCATGAAATCCTATTAAATCAATGCGATGCTGTTTCAGGACTTGTCGAGCAACATCCGCATGGAAAAGGGTGATGTCTTGTTCAATGGCTTGAATATCCTGGTTCAGATCCCTTTGCCCCAAGACTGATCGGATTCTTTCACGCAGATCATTTGGGTAGGGCACTGTCATCCCCCCACCAATCTCCTGAATCGTCTCCCCATCCGTGCGCAACCAAGCCGCATCAACGCCATCCAGGGACGTTCCACTCATAAATCCTAACGACCAGATGGGTTCCATTTTGCCAATCACCTTCAAATGTGATACACCATATTTAAGACTCTTTATATTACTAAGATAAGCGTATCATACCCTGAAAGATGAATGATGAAATCAGAATTTTTGCATATTATTAAATCCCGTGGCTTTTTTCACCAGGCCACGGACTTCGAAGCCCTTGATGAAATGATGGCAACGCAACCTGTCACGGGATACATCGGATTTGATTTAACGGCCGACAGTTTGCATGTGGGAAGCCTCATTCAAATCATGATGCTCCGTTGGATGCAACGAACTGGTCATCGCCCCTTGATTCTTTTGGGTGGGGGTACCAGCAAAGTGGGAGACCCGTCCGGCAAAGATACGGCGCGCCAAATATTAGATGATGATACTATTGAGAGAAATACGGCAGGTATCCGCCAATCCTTCGCCCCGTTCCTTGACCTCGATCATGCCCTTATGCTGAACAATGACGACTGGTTAAGCAACATCAACTACATTGAGTTTTTACGGGATTATGGTCGGCATTTTTCCATCAACCGAATGATGTCCTTTGATAGCGTCAAGTTACGCCTCGAACGCGAGCAAAACCTGAGCTTCCTTGAATTCAACTATATGATATTGCAAGCTTATGATTTTCTTGAATTATACCGCCGATATGGGTGCGTCCTTCAGATGGGCGGCTCAGATCAATGGGGCAATATCGTAAATGGCGTTGAACTGACGCGACGATTTTTAGGCAACCACGTGTATGGCTTGACATCCCCCCTCATCACGACCTCGAGCGGAGAAAAGATGGGAAAAACAGCCAATGGGGCTGTTTGGTTGAATGAGGATCGTCTCTCTGCTTACGATTACTGGCAGTTCTGGCGAAACACGGAAGATGCGGATGTGGGGCGTTATTTACGCCTGTTCACAGAAATACCTCTGGAAGAAATTGCGCTGCTCGAACAACTCGAGGGTGCAGAAATAAATGAAGCTAAGAAAATTTTGGCTGACCATGCAACGGCACTTGCTCATGGTCCGGATAGCCTCGATCATATCCATAACACTGTTGCCCAATTGTTTGAGCATCAATCCGGCTCTCTGGATAGCCTTCCCTCTGTTGAGATTTCAATGAAGGATATAGAAGAGGGTCTTATGCTTGTCGATCTTTTGTGCAGGGCTGGATTAACCGCCAGCAAAGGGGAAGCTCGACGCTTGATTCAAGGGCATGGCGTACGCGTGGATGACCAACCCGTACTGGTTGAAACCCTTGAGGTCAATCTTGAGCTGCTGCATGATGGAATGCTGAAATTATCTGCTGGCAAAAAGCGCCATGTCTTAGTGCGCGTTCTGTGAGGGCAAAGTTTTTACGTCACCCCTGAGGCAAATCATAATGCACGTACGTGTACTTTACCTCTCCCCTTGTGGGAGAGGTCGACTCTGAACGAAGTGAAGAGGCGGGTGAGGGGGATGATTCAGAAAATGAGTATCAACATCATAGAATGGAACGTTGTGGATACATCACCCCTCACCCGCTCCACGCCTTGACTACGTCACGGCGTGTCACGACCTCTCCCACAAGGGGAGAGGCAATGAAACAGCCATTCATACTACATTAGAGAATATTAGTGAAGCAATCCAGATTTCCTACCCAAAACTAGGTGTCGATTTTCCAGTATCCCCTTGGGTTCCATTGATTCCGATTGACCCAATCACTGGGGCTGGTGTTTGTGCGGCTTTTTCTTCATCAGATAGCTCACGCAATACATACCCACGTCCCCAAACGGTTTCTATGTAGTCTTCACCATTTAAGGCTTCAGCCAATTTACGACGCAGCTTACAAATAAATACATCAATAATTTTCAATTCAGGTTCGTCCATTCCTCCGTAGAGGTGGTTCAAGAACATTTCCTTCGTAAGGGTCGTCCCTTTACGCAAAGAAAGAAGCTCAACGATCGCATATTCCTTACCGGTCAAATGAAGCGGCTTACCATCAACACTGGCGGTGCGGTGTTGCAAGTTTACGCTCAAACGACCGGTGCGAATAATAGATTCAGAGTGGCCACGAGACCGGCGGATAATGGCGTGGATGCGTGCCAACAGCTCGGTCTTATTGAATGGCTTTGTCAAATAATCATCAGCTCCGAAGCCAAGGCCGCGGACCTTATCATCAATTTCACCCAATCCTGAAAGGATCAGAATTGGCGTTTTAATTTGGGCTGCCCGTAAGCGGCGCAAGACTTCATACCCATCCATATCGGGTAGAATCAAATCAAGTATAATTAAGTCATATTCATAGAGCTTACCAATTTCCAAGCCATCTTCCCCAAGATCTGTTGTATCACAAACAAATCCTTCAGAACGGAGCATGCTTTGTAGTGTTTTGGCTGTTGCGGAATCGTCTTCAATTAATAGTACTCTCATCAAAACCTCCAAATAATTAAACTGCTAAGATGATCGTAACAAATAATTTTTAATATAACTAATAGAATATTTTTATTTTTTTAGACATATTTTAACGATTTGTTTACTATTGTTGTGATTTGACTTTGAAGAAATGTTTATCCTTTGCACCGGCTGGCCTTGAAACATTGTATATATACATATCGCAAGTACGAAATTTAAGAAATTAGACTGTGGGGCCTCAATCCAAATCCGCCAGCAACGTGGCATTGCCCCCGGCGGCGGTTGTATCTTGGGTAAAGGATCGCTCTACGGTGAAGCGCTGCAAATAGTTCGGACCGCCGGCTTTGGGGCCTGTGCCGGAAAGTCCTTCGCCACCAAAAGGTTGAACGCCTACAACAGCACCAATCATACTGCGATTGATATAAAGGTTCCCTACGCGAGCTCTCTTTCGAACGCGGTCGATGGTCTCATCAATCCTGCTATGTACACCCAGCGTCAGACCGTAGCCTGTAGCATTTATCTGATTGATGACTTTGTCCAAATCTTGTGCCTTAAAGCGAACCACGTGCAATATCGGGCCAAAAACCTCTTCTGTCATTTGTGTGGCAGAAGACAACTCCCAAGCCTGAGGAGCAAAATAACTTCCCTGGTTATGGGACTCATTTAAGGCAACTCGACAAATCAATTGCGCTGTATCTTTCAAACTCTTCTCATAGGTTTGCAATTGTTTGCAAGCATCATGATCAATCACGGGCCCAACATCCGTCGATAAGAGATGAGGATTGCCTACAGCCAATTCTTCCATGGCCCCTTTCAGCATAGCCAAAAGATTGTCGGCAATCTCTTCTTGTACGAAGACCATGCGCAAGGCGGAACACCTTTGCCCGGCACTTTGGAAAGACGAGACAATCACATCTTGGATCACTTGCTCCGGAAGGGCGGATGAATCCACAATCATGGCATTCATCCCCCCCGTTTCCGCAATTAGCGGCACAATGGGGGAATTCTCCCTTGAAAGGAGGGTTTGGGCGATACCCTTTGCAACACCCGTGGAGCCTGTGAAGGCAACACCCGCTGTGTGAGAATCCCGTGTCAGCTTATCCCCAAGAAGGCTGCCCTTGCCGGGTAAGAAATGCAATACATCCCCTGGAATTCCCGCTTCATGAGCGAGCTGAATAGCGCGGTAGGCAACCAAAGGGGTTTGATGGGCAGGTTTTGCAATGACACAGTTTCCAGCGGCCAAAGCGGCTGTGACTTGTCCGATAAAGATAGCTAGAGGAAAATTCCAAGGACTGATACACACGATGACGCCACGCCCCTGAAGGCTTAATTGGTTCAGCTCCCCCGTGGGGCCTGGAAAATTCATAGGGACACTCATGAGACGTCGAGCCTCCGAAGCATAGTATCGGCAAAAGTCGACCGCTTCCCGAACTTCTGACAGCGCATCAGGAAGCGTCTTCCCCCCCTCATAGACCAATAATGTCATCAGCTCTTCTTGATGGTTCTCCAGGAGAGTTGCAAGGCGTTCCAAATAGTGGGCTCGGATTTCAACATCCGTGCCACTCCAGCTTTCAAACGCGCTATTCGCGCTGTGCATGGCTTTCTCAACATGTTCGGGTGTCGCATTCAAAACTTGCCCAATCATTTGATCATTATCAGAAGGATTCACCAATAAAACGGTTTCTCCCTGACGAACATTTTTCCCCGCTATAATGGGACATGCAGACCAAGGAGCCCCTTTGGGCATAGCGAGCCTCGTTGCTTCCATCTTTTGTGTCAAGTCATGGATACCTTCAACGTCATGAAGATCTATGCCATAAGAATTCTGCCGCTGAGGGCGGAAAAGATCTTGTGGTAAAGGAATCTTGGGGTGCGCAATCGGCACGGCGACGCGTGCTTGTGCAATCGGATCTGCAATCAAAGCCTCTATCGAGACCAAAGGATCATATATCTTATGAACAAACGATGTGTTTGCGCCATTCTCAAGCAATCGTCGCACCAAATAGGGCAACAGATCCCGATATTCCCCAACAGGCGCATAGATACGACAAGGTACATTGAAATTCTTATTTTTCACGACTTGCTCATGAAGAGCCTCGCCCATACCGTGAAGTCGCTGAAGCTCAAATTCCTTAGTTTCGCCTGCCATCTCCAAAAGCATTGCAACTGTTTGGGCATTATGAGTGGCAAATTGAGGATACACAGCCTCACTTTGAGCAAACATTTTTTGAGCACATACCTGATAACACACATCCGTAAAGACTTTTCGGGTGAAAACGGAATATCCCTTTAAACCCCGTTCTTGGGTGCGTTTGATTTCTGAATCCCAGTAGGCTCCCTTAACAAGGCGAATACACAAACGCCGGTCATCCCGCTTAGCCATCTGAATAAGATCATCGATCAGCAGAGGCGCCCGCTTTTGATAGGCTTGAACGGCAACCCCAAACCCATTCCAACCTTCCAGGTCCACATGAGCAGAAATATATTGAATGATGTCCATAGAAATATCTAAACGTTCAGACTCTTCTGCATCAATGGTAAGGCCAATGCCCTTCTCTTTCGCCAGAAGAGCCAACTGCAAAACCAAAGGCCTTAATTCATCGAGAATACGTTGCCTTTTGGCTAACTCATAGCGGGGGTGAAGGGCGGATAACTTCACGGAAATGCTGGGTTGGGAAAATATATCTCCTTTTGTTACCATTTTGCCAATTGATTCAATGGCTTGCGCATAGGACTGATAGTAACGCTTAGCGTCTTCCTTTGTACAAGCAGCTTCCCCTAACATATCGTAAGAATGTCGATAACCTTGACGTTCAGCCGATTTAGCGCGCTGCATGGCCTCACCAATGCTCTCCCCCATGACAAACTGTCGTCCCAAGATTTTCATGGCTTGAGCAATGCTTTGACGAATGACAGGCTCACTAATCCTTCGGGTCAATCCCCCCACCACTTCGAGAAAACCCTTTTTCTCCAAACCCCAATTCATCAAATGATCAGCGGTTGATAAGCCAAAATTAGTGAGTCTTGCAAAAAGGGTGTCCGCAACGCTGACACCCTGATCAGGTTGACCTCCCCATTTGACGGACCCAATTTTATCCCGAATCAACCGTGTTTTTGTTTGCGTGTCAGGGACCCGCAACAAGGCCTCAGCCAAACACATTAACACGATACCTTCTTGGCTATTCAAATGGTAGGTTTGGAGGAAATTCTCAATACTAAAACGATCCTGTTTCTTGGCCCTTACGGCCTCCACAAGACTATGCGCCAGATCATAAATTCGCCTCGATTGTTCAGGAGTCTGTTGAATCTGGTCGAGAAGCAACATAACAACTTCCGCCTCATCTTTTCGATAAAAGTCGTTGAACTTTGAAACAGGGCCGAAATCGTTAAGATCAGAAGAAGGAGGATTTGAAATCTCTTCCTTGGGATGTGACTTCTTCTTCAACTTTGGTTTCATGCCATATTCTCCAGCGATCAAGTTCAATTCAAAGCTTTAACAAGTTTTATCATGGTACCCAATATGTTTTTATGAGTTTGAAGCTTTTATAATAAATTTTTGGTAAACAAAAGCCAATCCCAAAAAAAAGAAGGATCAAATTAATCCTGCAGCCGTTCGAGACTATAGATTCTTCGCCAGAAGCACAAAGTCACCAACAGTCAGCTCTTCGGCTCTGGCGCAAGGATTAAGCCCTAATTCGGTGAGTCTATCTTCCGAAAACAAGGGCTTCAGGCTGGAGCGAATCATCTTTCGCCGCTGGCCAAAAGCGTGTTGGGTCATCTTCTCCATAATTGGAAAAAGAGCTTTATCTGAGGCATCCATGACTTTTGGGAAGAGTTGCACGACGCTGGAGGTAACTTTGGGCGCCGGCGTAAATGCTTTTGGGGAAAGATCAAACAACCGTTTTACCTCACATAACCACTGGATCAAAATCGACAACCGCCCATAAGCTTTTGTCCGCGGTTTGGCAATCAAGCGTAACGCGACTTCTTTTTGAAACATCAATGTCATAGACGAAATGCGATCCAGATTTGAAAGCCACTGGATCAGAAGGGCCGTACCAATATTGTAAGGCAAGTTGGCCACAATTTTAATGTCCCCGTTTGGAATGGCAGATTGAGGGGCCAGTTTGAGAGCATCCCCCTCAATAACATGAAGCTTATTTGGAAATGCTTTTAGAATATCGGCCAATATTTCTAAACAGCGATGGTCCCGTTCAATGGCAACAACTCCCGCTCCTGCCTCCAACAAGGCCCGCGTTAGGCCCCCTGGACCAGGACCTATCTCAAACACTGTCGTTCCCTCGAATGGACCCGCAGCCTTTGCGATCCGACGTGTTACATCCATATTGAGGAGGAAGTTTTGCCCTAGGCTCTTTTTCGCCAAGAGACCATGTTTGTCAATTACTTCACGTAAGGAAGGGAGTGTATTCTTGATGTCACCCAAAAAAGACCCCCTCTCTTGGAATTAGCTACTTTTTGAACTGTTGGCTTGTGCTGATTCTGCTTTCCACTCAATAAAAGCCACACTCTTCAATTTTGCCATTTCTTGAGTAGCACGCTTCCCTAGCTTTTGTTGTTCAACAACACTGGAAGCCATATCCCGCGTAAGTACTGGTGGAGGGGCAACCTTTGGCATCGTTTTTGAACATACCATCGTTAAAACAAGGCCTTCTGGCGTCATGGTAGGCTGCATGCATGTCCCTGTTTTTGTCTTATGGACCATGGCTTTTAAAGGGCCTGGTAATTGCCCTAGCTTAACGATCTGATTTGCTTGAACTTTGGCCCCAAAACCTTTGGCCGCATTGAGGAATGCAGGGCATCCCTTTGCCTGGTGGGTTTCTTCTATTTTTGGCCCCAAAAGCATCATGACTGCTTCCGGTGTTTCGGGAGTCACATCAAAGACTGCCTGGCACAAAGTAATGTCCATAAGTTCTGGAGAAGGCTCTTCTACTTTCACTTCCTTGGCCTTAGACAAGGCTGTGTCTATTTCTACATCCGCAATATGAACTAAGGGGCCATACATTTCCCGTATGTAGCGTCCCCAAGAAATTTGTGCTCTGAGTCGAGTCATCATAGTCTGTTTAGAAATTCCATTAGATTTAAGCATCTTCACCATGGCATCCAAAGACATTTTATTGTCACTCGCGAGACTTTCCAAAGTCTTCTCGACCTCAGCATCACTGATGACAATTTTCTTCGCCTTTGCCGCCTGTAGCTGAAGACACTCATTTACCATTTCTTCAATTACTTGTTTGCGCACTTCATCAGGAACAGGATCATTAGTAGGCCGGCCCGCACCAAGATTTACCAATCGAATCCGCTGTTCAACATCAGCAGCTGTAATAGCGTCCTTATTGACAACAACAATAATACGCGTATCTAACGCTGCATCAAGTGGACAGGCCATGAATGCCATCCCTGTCACAAACAAAATTATACGTAGAAATCTCATCTTTTACGATCCTTTAAGTTAATCACACCTAAACCTATTGGCCATTGCCTTTGATCATTGTTTTATAGTAAACCTGAAGAAAGGTCTATAAATGTTTTTTAGTCGCTTGAATAATATATAAGTTGTCCCGTGCTCAGATGCTTGAAAATAGATGCTTAAACAAGGAAACTTTTTGTAAATGAGTCTCGTTACACGCCATCTTCTTAAGTATCTTCTTACCAGCTTATTTTTTCTGGCAGCCGTTTTAACCACTGGCGTTTGGCTAACACAGTCTTTACGCTTTGTTGAAATTATCGTCAACCAAAATGTATCCATTGGTGGATATTTTTCTTTTGTTGGGTTCTTAATTCCAGACTTACTCGCCATCGTATTGCCCATTTGTATTCTGATCAGCGTCTTATTTACGTACAATAAGCTTATTGCCGATCATGAACTCAGCATATTCCGCACTTGTGGCTTAAGTAATTGGCGTTTGGCACGGCCGGCTCTTATCCTTGCTCTTCTTTTATCCTTTGTAGTGGCATTTATCAACATATACCTGGTTCCAGTCTCTTTTCGTCATTTACGTGACATGGAATACGAACTTCGTAATGAGTTTTCTTCTAACTTCGTCCAAGATGGTATGTTTAATACCCTCAGAGGCGTTACAGTCTACGCACAAACCAGAGCCGTCAATGGCGACTTAGATGGTGTTTTTATTCATAGCATCGGACAAAGCGCAACGGTATCACAACCCAAACGTGATCCTTTCACCATTGTTGCGAAGCACGGCACAATCGTTGAGAGGGAGGGAAAGAAGTCCCTCCTGATGCTTTTTGATGGAACCCGCCAGATCAAGGATCAAAAAACAGGAAATGTCAGTTTTTTTCATTTCAAGACCTTGAGCTATGACTTGGATCAGCTTGCAGCAAATATCCAAGAGCGAATCATCAAACCCCATGAGCGCTCCCTAAAAGATCTCTTAACTCCCCCAGATGCAGACAATATATCTCCTACAACAAAAGCACAGCTTCGCTCAGAGGGTCACCAACGCCTTGTTCCCCCCCTGCTTGTCCTCTTATTTACCCTGATTGGATTGTGTTCCCTTCTCCCCCAAGAGTTGAACCGTCGAGGACGGCAAAAGAAAATCGCTTTTGCCATCGGGTTAGCTGCCTGCATTCATATCGGATTGATTTTTCTTATTAATCTCAATGGTCGTTGGCCGATAACGATTCCCCTTGCCTATCTATCCGTTATCTTTATAGGCGTTATTTTACTTGTGATATTAGAGAAACAGAATTTACAAGCCTTGTGGCAGGAGTATACTCAAAACAGGAATGATTTGAGGGCCACCCAATGATCTATTTATTTTCAACACTCAACTTCTATTTTTGTCGGGTTCTACTGGTCTGGTTAGGGGCGTGCACAATTATCATAAGCACCCTCATTTCGTTATTTGAAGGATCAGAGCTTATTCGTCGCTCTATAGGAAAGCCGAACATTGATCTTTCAATTATTTTTGAGATGATTATCTTAAAGCTACCAAATCATTTTCAAATACTCCTCCCATTTATAGTTCTCATGTCGACAATGGTGGTCTTCTATCGATTGAATCATACCCAAGAAATTGTTGCTGCGCGAAGCTCTGGGTTATCTATATGGCAATTCTTATCTGGTCTTATGGTCTTTGTCTTAACCTTAGGATTCTTACAACTCGTCATTCTCAATCCCTTAAGCGCTGCCATGAGCAATCGCCTTGAGAACCTTGATGCTGCATACTTTTCTGGCGCAAGCAGTCGCATTGCCATCTCTGAAACAGGTTTGTGGCTTAGAGAAAGCACGACCAACAGACAAACCATTATTCATACAGGATTTGTGCAACCCAATACAAAAACCTTTACCAATGTGACATTTCATAACTATCAACCCAATGGAACCTATGAAACTCGTATTGATGCCACCTCTGCTATTTTACAAAAAGGGCATTGGGAGCTGCGGGATGCTGTTATTTGGCAAGACAAGGAAGGCGCCTTTAAAAACTACCCGATCATGAAGATTGCTACCCCCTTAACCATAGAGAAAATTCAAGATAGCAATACGTCACCTGAAACAATTTCCTTTTGGTCGTTGCCCAAATTTATTGATATTCTTGATAAATCAGGCTTATCAAGCATCAACTACCGGCTTTATTGGCATGGTCAAATCGCAAAACTGGGAATTATGATGGCCATGATATTGCTTGCTGCTGCCTTTGGAATACGCCCGATCCGACAAGGAGGCACCGTCTTATACATAACGATGGGAATCTGCAGTGGATTTGCACTCTACTTTTTGAATGATATCGTTTATGCTTTGGGGCGAGGAGGTCAGATCCCAATTCTCCTGGCCGCCTGGGCGCCAACGCTGATCATGACACTTTTGAGCCTTGCACTCCTTCTCCACCTAGAAGATGGTTAAAAAATGACATTTTGTACTTACTTATTTCATGCGTTGCTTTTATGTGCAACATTATTACCTTCTGCGAATTTAGCCGTGGCTAGTCCACGTCTGAATCAGGCCCAACAGGATGAAGACGAAGTTTTGTCTCAAGAAGAAAAGGTAGAACTATCAAAGATTTCTTCTAAGGGTGTTTCCCCAATTCTTATGCGTGCTGACAATATCAACTATGATCAAGAAACCGAGATTGTCGTTGCGACAGGGAATGTTGAAATTGCTCAAGGTGATCGTCTTCTTATGGCACAAAAGATTATTTATAATAAAAAAACAGGGAAAATGACTGCCGAAGGTAAGGTCCTCTTAAAAGAGACGCAAAAGCTAAGGATTGCCCCAAATCCCGATGACACTCGAAGAAGGGAATTTTTGAGTCATCAAGATCTCATTGTAAACCGATTGCGCCAAACAAGCCTTTTAATGTCAAATCCATTAAATCTGCCTGATTTAGGAAAACAGCTCACGCTCACACCAAATGAAGATCTGCCCAAGAAAGTTCTTCCAGACTATAATTTATCATTTGCACCCTACGCCGAATTTAATGATAAATTTCAAGACGGATTTATTCGGGACGCAAAGATGCTTTTGTCGGACAATGCTCGCCTCGCTGCCAATTCAGCTAAGCGTATCGGGGGTCAAAAAGTTATTTTTCGTCAAGCTGTTTATAGCCCTTGCGACGTATGCCGAATGAATCCGTTAAAAAGCCCCCTTTGGCAATTAAAAGCAGACAAGGTCATCCACAGCAAAGTTGACCAAATAATCATATATCATCACGCCCGCTTAGAAATGGGTGGCATTCCCGTTTTTTATCTGCCTTATTTCCGCCACGCAGATCCAACTGTTAAGCGCAAAACAGGGTTCTTGATGCCTGCGTTTGGTCGCATCTCTGACTTGGGTATGATTGTGAGCACCCCGTTTTATTATGTTATTGAACCCAATCGAGATTTAACTCTGATCCCGATCATTACAACGAAACAAGGCCCCCTCATGGTTGCTGAGTATCGTCACCTTTTCCTTAACGGGCACATTACGGGTAGTACAAGCTATACCCAAACACATGACCTAAAAAAGATTCCCAAAGGGTCCAACCTTCCGGGAAGTGATCGCTGGCATATTTTCACACAAGGGCGCCTCGATTTGAATGATGAGAATGTAGCCACTTTCGACATCAATCGAGCCAGTGACACGACATACTTACGCCGGTATCCAATTTTGCCCCAAGGATTCCGCTTGAAATATCCTGTAAAAAATATGATTAGCACAGCTGCCATTGAACAATTTGGGGTCCACAATTATGGCGTCGTCCGTACAACGGTTTATCAAACAGACAACCAAGCAACAACACCCTATTTGTTACCCCATGCTTGGTATAATTATCAAACCGACCCAGATGCCATGAATGGTATTTGGAATTTTGATGCTAACTTCCTTTCTCTCGGCCGCCGTCTTGATACCCCTGGCAGGAATGCCCGTCATATGCAACGATTATCCTTAAACGGAGGATGGCGCCTTCCCTATATTACCCCCACGGGTCATGTATGGACTCTGCAGATGAATTTAAGAGGAGACAGCTATGTTCTTGAACATTTTCAGCCGAGTCTTTCCAAGCCGCCCCAATCATCTACGTTTAGAGGACGTCTATTCCCAACAGCTTCAGCCCAGTGGCGCTACCCATTAGTAAAACACCTCAGCTTTTCACAATGGGTGGTGGAACCGACAGCCATGATTGTTGGAACACCTCGAGTCAGCAATCGCTCCATTCCCAACGAAGATTCGTTGAACATTCAAGTTGAAGACACATCCCTCTTCTTGCCTCAACGCTTTTCTGGACTTGATCGGGTGGATACCGGTGGCAGGTTCATTTATGGAGCAAACTCTACCTGGTTTTTCCCTAAAAAACGTCTCATCCAGCTCTTCTTAGGGCAAAGTGTTCGCATGGATCACAATCAAGTTTTGCCCATAGGCGCAGGTGAAAACAAACATGCATCAGATATCGTCAGCCGATTTCGGCTTAACCCGATGGATGGTATACAGTTGCTTAATCGAATGGCTATTCATTACAAGAACGGCCACCCACGTATTTCAGATACTTCTGCAATCTTTGGGAAAAAAATACTTATACTCCAATTAAATCATACATTTGTAAACAAATACTCAACAACAAATGGTGTTGGCATTTCGCAGGCGACTTGGGTTTTGGGAACCCAGCCCGTCGATCATTGGAGCTTTTCTCTTGGAGAAACACGCAATCTAAAACAAAACCAACATGGAGCCCTGTCTAGAACGATTTCTGCCCTTTATCATGATGAGTGTTTCCGGATGACCATGAGTGCCTTTAGAACGCGCTCATCTGACAGAGACATTCGCCCAAATACTGGCCTGATCATCCAGTTTGATTTCAAGAACTTAGGCTCTATAAGTCCGTTAGATACATTTGGTATCAATGCCAATAATCTTTAGAGAAACATGAATGCGTCTTGCGCTATACCAACCAGAAATTCCTCAGAACACAGGAACCCTCATGCGACTATGTGCCTGTATGGGAATCTCTCTTGAGGTCATTCACCCTTGTGGGTTTGTATGGGAAGATCGCCGTCTGCGCCGGGCTGGCATGGATTACATGGATATAGCTGCAGTTCAGCATCACACGTCGTGGGAAGTTTTTTCTAACTGGACCCAAAGAGAAAACCATCGTCTTATTCTCTTGGATGCCAAGGCCCAAACCTCTTATACTGATTTTGTTTTTAAGGAGAGAGATATTTTAATGATGGGACAAGAAAGCTGCGGTGTGCCAGAAGATGTTTTCAAAGAAATTCCACACCGCTTAAAAATTCCCATGATCCCCAACTGTCGCTCCCTCAATGTTTCCCTTGCAGCAGCTATGGTTGTTGGGGAAGCTTTAAGACAATTAAAGATTCAGCCGAAGGACAGAAACCATGACCACACTTGACCAAAAAACACTTCTTTGCGATTGGTTTTCGAGTCTTCAGACGCGGATTTGTTCAGCCCTTGAAAACATTGAGGACGATGCAGATAAACTGGGTATAGTCCCAAATTATATAGCCCCAGGGCGCTTTGAACGCTCGAACTGGAAGCGACAAAGCACAACAAACACAGAAGATTCAGGCGGTGGAACCATGGCCATCATGAAAGGGCGTGTTTTTGAAAAAGCGGGCGTCAATGTCTCTACAGTCTTCGGAGAATTCCCTCCTCACTTTGCCAAAGAAATCCCAGGCGCCAAAGATGATCCCCGGTTTTGGGCTGCTGGCATCTCTCTTGTCATTCATCCCATCAATCCCTTTGTTCCTGCAGTTCATATGAATACCCGGCACATTGTGACCACAAATGCCTGGTTTGGAGGAGGCGCTGATCTCACCCCTACATTTGAATTTGATGAAGATACAACTGACTTTCACAAAGCTTTTCAAAATGCATGCGATGCCCATGATCCGGAGTACTATGCCCGCTTCAAGGACTGGTGTGATAAGTATTTTTTCCTTCCCCATCGCCAAGAACCTCGCGGCATTGGGGGCATTTTCTACGATAATTTGAACAGTGGTGATTCTGATGTAGATTTTGACAAAGACTTTGCATTTACTCGGGATGTTGGAGAAGCTTTCCTCGACATATACCCCAAGCTGGTCCGACGCCATATGGAAAAGCCTTGGTCTGAGGGCGACAAACAAAAACAAATGATTAAGCGCGGGCGGTATGTTGAATTTAATCTTCTTTATGACCGAGGGACAAAATTTGGCCTTCAAACAGGGGGAAATGTTGAAGCCATCCTCATGTCCCTGCCCCCCCTGGTCAGCTGGCCTTGAAGTCAAATAAAGCGACAATTTTAAAATTTATTGACGGATATCCTCATTACCTAATATTATTGTGAAGAGTTCAAAACTCATCTCTCCTAATCTTTCCCCAATATACTTGTTGACCCTGATCTTACGTCATCCCTTACCCTTTTCCATTGTTAGCTAATTTTCTGGCAATAGTTGCCTTTACCCCTTACCCTATAAATTGAAAGAGAATTTTATGCCTAAATACTTTTTACCCCTTTTAATCTTGTCCATCATTGCTAGCGCCATTGAGGTGGATATTTCTGTGCCAAGTTTTCCTGACATGGGACACTATTTTAATGTCGCAGATGGTGTCATCCAAATGACCATTGCCTATAACTTTTTAGGGTTTTGCCTTGGCGCTGCCCTTTATGGCCCCCTATCTGACGCTTATGGACGACGCCGTATCATGGTTTGGGGGAATGCGATTTTGATGATTGGCGCCGTTCTTTGTGTGCTAGCACCTTCCATTCCCATTCTCCTTTGGACACGCTTCCTTCAAGGAATTGGCGCCGCCACATCCGCTGTGGTTGTCTTTGCAATGATTGCAGATGCCTATCCCGAAAAAGAAAAAGCTGCCTCTCTTATAGGCTCCATGAATGCCGTGATCACCGTGTTGATGGCCGGAGCCCCGATTGCCGGCGGGTTTATCAATGAAGCTGTCGGTTGGCGCGGAAACTATAGTGTTGTTGCCCTGATCTGTGCCCTATCTTGGATTTGCTTAGCTCTGTTTTTACCAGAAACGAAAAAAGCGACTGAACCGTTTCGTATTCGCAAAATTCGAGATGATTATCAAAAACTCCTGAAGAGTCCTCAATTCATTAGTGCCTCTCTTGTCCCAAGCCTCCTTTATTCAGGATACCTGGCATTCGTTGCTCAAGCTTCCTTTCTCTACACAGAAACTTACGCTTTATCCTTGATTGCATATGTACTCCACCAGGGATTCATCATCATTGTGTTTTCTTTTGTCAGCTTCTTCTCGGGATCTATTATTCAAAAGCTGGGCTCAAGAGGGTGCATCACAAAAGGATTAACGATTTCTGCCATCAGCGCCATTACCATGGTTACTATGAGTTATTCTGATTTAAAGTCTCCCTATTTGATGACGTTATTAATGAGTCTGGTGAGCATTGGCTCAGCCATGAGCTACCCTGTTATCTTTGCAGGATCCTTAGAAATATTCCCCAATATCAAGGGGGCCGCCTCTTCCATGGTGATGAGCATGCGTTCTTTCGTATGCTTTGGGTTCGTAGCATTAACAGGATACATCTACAATGGTGACCCGTTGCGGATCTCCCTGATTGTGTTGGGATCCATCACCTTATGCCTGGCATTTGCCATTCATTTGCTAAAATCAGATCTTTTTGCGAAAGTTCCCTCTCCTAAAATAGTGTCCTAGGCTTCATACACATTGAGTCTTATACGTTCATTGTGCTAAAAAAGATGGAAAGAGGTAGGTTTGTTTTGTATCGTCATAGACAGTAATTGTCTACCGATCTCATTATTACAACCCCTCACCCGCTCCATCGCTAAAGCTCGGAGCGACCTCTCCCAAAAGGGGGGAGGTATAGGTCACGTTTGTATTTTTACCTCTCCCCTTGTGGGAGAGGTCGACACGAAGCAAAGCGTCGTGTCAGGTGAGGGGTATTAACAACTCAAAATGCAAATATGTTTCCTAGTAGACAACCTTTATATGAATACGAGAACTAAGGAATTATTTCATGGCCCAGGCCTTACAAAATTGGAAAGAAGAAATCAACCAATGCGACTCCTTGAAAGCCTTGGAGGATGTGCGGATTCGTCTTCTCGGAAAATCAGGCGAAATTACCCAAATGCTCAAAACATTGGGATCCTTGGACGCAGACCTTCGCCGGGAAAAAGGTGCTGAGATTAACCAACTGAAAGAAATCGTGCATCTTACCCTAGAGGAAAGACGTCATCTTCTGGCATCCCAAGCCTTGCAAGCGCAGTTAGCAACAGAAACCGTTGATGTGACCCTATCCATTCGCCCGGAGTCGGTTGGCACGCTCCATCCGATCACTCGTACCGTTGAAGAAATCACGAGTTACTTTGCAAAAGCAGGGTTTTCCGTAGCAGAAGGGTCCGACATCGAGGATGAAGAGCATAACTTTAATGCCCTCAATATTCCGGAACATCATCCTGCGCGCCAGTCTCATGATACATTCTATTTACAAGGCGCTGAAAAATTGCTTCGCACACACACGTCTCCCGTTCAGATTCGCACGATGAAAAGCACCCAACCCCCCATACGCATTCTGTCTTTGGGCCGTGCCTATCGCTCAGACTTTGATGCAACCCACACCCCAATGTTTCATCAAGTCGAGGGATTGGTCATCGATAAAGCTATTCACATGGGTCATTTGAAGAGCACTTTAAGCGATTTTTTGCGCCATTATTTTGATGTTGCGGATTTGCCGATGCGCTTTCGTCCCAGCTTCTTCCCTTTCACGGAACCGTCCGCAGAAGTCGATATTGGGTGCTCTCGCGAAGGTACCACATTGAAAATTGGTGGCGGGAAGGATTGGTTGGAGATTTTGGGCTGTGGTATGGTCCACCCGAAAGTGTTGATCAATTGTGGTATAGATCCTGAAGTATATCAAGGGTTTGCCTGGGGCATGGGACTTGAACGCATCAGTATGCTGAAATATGGCCTGCCCGATATTCGCCCGCTCTTTGAAGCAGATGCCCGGTGGTTAAAACATTATGGATTCTCACCCTATCTGTCTGCAGGAGCTTAAAATATGAAATTTACCTTATCATGGTTAAAAGACCATCTGGAAACAACAGCGACCTTGCATGAAATTGCTGAAAGACTTGTGAATTTAGGATTGGAAGTTGAGGGCTTCGAAGACCCGGCTGAAAAACTCAAAGGCTTTGTAGTAGCCGATGTTGTTGAAGCGGGACGTCACCCCAATGCGGATCGCTTGAGCCTGTGCTTTGCAAATGCGGGAGATGGAAAACGCATTCAAGTTGTGTGTGGTGCCAGAAATGTCCGCACAGGCATGAAAGTGGCTTTTGCTCCAGAAGGTGTCATCATCCCCTCCACAGGAACGATTTTAAAACGGGGCAAAATCCGGGACGTAGAAAGCTTTGGAATGTTTTGTTCTGCGACCGAATTAGGGATGGGAGAGGAATCAGAAGGCATCCTTGACCTCGATACAACATTGCCGGCTGGAACACCTCTGGCCGAAGCTTTGGGACTTTCGGATCCCATTATTGATGTATCCATAACCCCCAATCGTGGTGATTGTTTTGGGATACGGGGTATCGCTAGAGATTTAGCTGCCAGTGGCCTTGGAACCTTGAAGCCTTTAGTCTATAAGAATCAACCAAAAGCGTTTCCCTGCCCGACGACGGTCACCATTGAAGACAGCAAAGCCTGTGCTGATTTTGGCGGGTTGGTCGTTAGGGGGGTTAAAAATGGACCAAGCCCTGACTGGGTTCAACACCGCTTGAAGGCCGTCGGTTTACGCCCTATTTCAGCACTGGTTGACATGACCAATTACCTGACCTTCGACATTGGAAGGCCTCTCCACGTTTTTGATCTGAATAAAGTGAAAGGGAACCTCACCATTCGCTTGGCAAAAGCAGGGGAGACACTTACAGGGCTTAATTCCAAAGACTACACTCTCGACGAGACAATGACGGTTATTGCTGACGACTCAGGCGTTCTATCTCTTGGTGGTATTATCGGCGGCATGAGTTCGGGGTGTCTTGAAGATACAGTTGATGTCTTAATTGAATGTGCATTGTTTGACCCCATTCGCACCGCTCTTACGGGAAGAAACCTGTCCATCATCACGGATGCGCGGACGCGTTTTGAACGCGGTATGGACCCGACGAGCATCCCCCAAGGTCTCGAAGCAGCGGCTGATTTGGTGGTGCAATGGTGTGGCGGCACCGTCAGTGAACTGACCTTCGCAACACACAAAAATCCTGTGCCTAAACAAAAGCCCCCAACTTATACTCTAACTCATGAGAAACTGTTAAGTTTGGGAGGATGCGATATTCCTTTGACACAAGCAAAGAGTTATCTCGAAGCATTAGGTTTCGTAACGGTTTCTTCAACGTCAAGTGAGCTAACCGTCGTCCCCCCTCCTTACCGGCTTGATATTGAAGGGCCCGCGGATTTGGTAGAAGAAGTGTTGCGTCTCCATGGATATGATAAGATTCCTTTGACGCCTCTTCCCCCACCTGCACTGACATTAGAGCAGATTTCTATTCCCTCTATCGTCAAGCGGGTTTTAGCATCACGCGGTTTGAATGAAGCCATCACTTGGTCATTCATGGATGAACTCTTGGCCGAAAAATTCGGCAAGATAGATCCATCATTACGATTGTCAAACCCCATCAGCATTGAAATGGGTTTTATGCGACCCTCGATAATCCCAAACCTCATTCAAGCCGCCATTCGAAACCACGACCGCGGCCAAGGATCCGTGGCTTTGTTTGAAGTGGGGCCTCAATTCAATGAGGGTGCGCAAGTCTTGGCAGCTACAGGCCTCCTTTCAGGGCAAACAGGTCCTCGCCATTGGGCACAACCGCCACGTGCCGTCGATATATACGATGCAAAAGCCCATGCGTTTGCTGTTTTGGCAACCTTAGGTGTGACAGAATCCTCCACACAAGTTGAGGCAACTGGCCCAGACTACTACCATCCTGGCCGTAAAGGGGTCATCAAACAAGGGAACCGAGTCCTTGCTCTCTTCGGAGAGGTTCATCCAGGCATCATCAATGACTTGGCCGGAGATGGAGCTTTTGCAGGCTTTGAGATATTCTTAGACCAGCTGCCTCCTTTGCGATTGAAGAAATCGCCGCTTCAACTTTCCCCTTATCAATCAGTGGTTCGCGACTTTGCTTTTGTTGTGGATGACGCCATCTTGGCGGAACAAATTGTCAAAGCCGTTGGAAAGGCAGATCGAACATTCATTTCAGCCATTCATATTTTTGATGTGTATAAAGGGGATAAACTTGAGAAAGGCAAAAAGTCTTTAGCCATTCAAGTGCGCCTTGAGCCGCAAAGCGGAACCTTAACAGATGCACAAATTACAGAAGTGTGCGATAAGATAGTTTCAACTGTCTTTCAAGCAACCGGTGGAGTTTTAAGAAGCCTATGAGCGACCTCGCAACCATTCGAAATTTTTCGATTATCGCCCACATTGACCATGGAAAATCAACCCTAGCAGATCGCCTCATTGAATTTTGTGGCGGGCTTGAAATCCGTGAAATGAAGCAACAAATTCTAGACTCCATGGACATTGAGCGGGAACGCGGGATTACCATCAAGGCCCAAACTGTGCGCCTGAAATATAAGGCTAAGGATGGCATCACCTATACCTTGAATCTGATGGATACCCCCGGTCACGTGGACTTTGCCTATGAGGTGAGTCGATCGTTAGCCGCCTGTGAAGGGTCGTTGCTCATTGTCGATGCCAGCCAAGGCGTTGAAGCCCAAACGCTGGCCAACGTCTATCAAGCTATCGATAACAACCATGAAATCATCCCGATCTTGAACAAAATTGACTTGCCCGCTGCCGAACCTGAGCGCGTCAAAGCCCAAATTGAAGATGTCATTGGTCTGGATGCGAGTGATGCCTTGTTGATTTCTGCAAAGACTGGCATTGGAATTGAGGATGTACTCGAAGCCATCGTGACCCGTTTGCCAGCCCCCAAAGGAGATGAAGCGGCGCCATTGAAGGCGATGTTGGTGGATAGTTGGTATGATGCATACCTTGGCGTTATGATCTTGGTGCGTATCAAAGACGGTGTTCTCACGAAGGGTGCCAAAATTCGCATGATGGGTGCTGGGGCAACCTATGAAGTCGAGCGGGTGGGTGTTTTTACCCCAAAGAAAGTTATGGTCGATAAACTTTTCCCTGGAGAGGTTGGTTTTTTCACCGGCAGCATTAAAGCTGTCGCCGATTGCAAAGTTGGGGATACCATAACAGAAGAACGTCGTCCAACGACAGAGCCACTGCCCGGGTTCAAACCGTCTGTACCAGTTGTCTTTTGTGGCCTTTTTCCTGTTGATGCTGCTGACTTTGATCATTTACGTGAGAGCCTTGGGCGCTTACAGCTGAATGATGCCAGCTTCCAATTCGAAGCGGAAAGCTCGACTGCCTTGGGATATGGATTTCGCTGTGGATTCTTGGGCCTCCTGCACCTTGAGATTATTCAAGAGCGTCTTGAGCGAGAATTCAACCTCGATCTCATCACAACTGCCCCCAGCGTTGTCTATCGCTTGCACATGACCAATGGAAAGATGATCGAGCTTCATAACCCTTCCGACATGCCCGACGTCATGAAGATTGACATAATTGAAGAGCCTTGGATCAAAGCAACCATCCTTGTACCTGACACGTACTTGGGATCGATTCTCAATTTATGCACAGAGCGCCGTGGCGAACAGGTCGACCTCACCTATGCTGGAAATCGCGCCATGGTCGTGTATCGCCTCCCCTTAAACGAAGTTGTCTTCGACTTTTATGACCGCTTGAAATCCGTGAGTCAAGGCTATGCCTCCTTCGATTATCACTTGGATAGTTATCGAGAAAGCGATGTCGTAAAAGTGAGCATTCTGGTGAACAACGAGCCAGTTGATGCCTTGTCAATGATCATTCACCGAGGCCGCGCAGAAGCCCGCGGACGCCTCTTGTGTGAACGTTTGAAAGACCTGATTCCACGCCAGCTGTTCAAGATCGCCATCCAAGCCGCCATCGGTGGAAAGGTGATTGCGCGCGAGACGATTTCCGCGATGCGCAAAGACGTCACGGCCAAATGTTATGGCGGTGACATCAGTCGCAAGCGTAAACTTCTTGATAAACAAAAGAAGGGTAAGAAACGCATGCGCCAATTCGGCAATGTCGAAATCCCTCAAAGTGCGTTTATCGCAGCGTTAAAAATGGGGGATGATTGATGGGGGCAAGCACTTCCCAATTCATTACCCTTCGACTTCCCCCCCCAAATTATGAGGCCACTCCATGCTAACATTTCCAAATATTGATCCTGTCCTCGTCCACATCGGGCCCATCGCCGTTCACTGGTACGGCATTGCCTACGTCGTTGGTTTGTTGGTTGGGTGGCAATATGCGGCTTGGATCGCCCGGCGCTTTGTACCAACAATTACCAAAGAGCAGATTGACGGATTCATGATGTGGGCCCTTGGCGGTATCATTGTTGGCGGTCGTTTAGGTCATGTCTTATTTTTTGAACTTGATCGCTATCTCGCCAATCCTGCAGAAATCCTCATGACTTGGAAGGGGGGCATGTCCTTTCATGGCGGCCTGTTGGGCGTCATCATTGCTGTATTCTTCTATTGTCGTAAAACCAGCATCCCTTTCTTTCGTTTTTCAGATATCATGTGCGCCATCGCGCCCTTAGGCATTTTCTTAGGCCGACTTGCCAATTTCATTAATGCGGAACTCCCAGGGCGTGTTACGGATGTTTCTTGGGGAATGGTCTTCCCCAACGCAGGTCCCTTGCCCCGTCACCCCAGCCAAATTTATGAAGCTGCCCTAGAAGGTCTCGCGTTGCTCATCATTCTCCATATTGGCTGGAGAACTGCTGCTTTGCGGGATGTCCCGGGACGATTGACAGGCATCTTTTTCATTTGGTATTCACTCGCCCGTTATCTCGTTGAGTTTGTACGTATGCCAGACACGTTCCACCAATTCTTTGGCTTAGAGTTGACCACTGGACAGTTGCTGTGCATCCCCATGATGATTGCAGGTATCATTTTCTTGGCCCAACCGGTGAGAAATTTTGAGAAAGTCAAATGTCTCTAGACTCTCGTATCAGGGAGCAAATTGACACCACGGGTCCTGTTTCTGTTTTAGAGTTTACGACCCAAGCCCTCTATGATCCCCTTGATGGATACTATGGGAAGAAGGTCCCCATCGGTCGTTCAGGAGATTATATCACCGCACCTGAAATGACCCAAGTCTTTGGGGAAGTCATCGCCCTTTGGTTGATAGATCTTTGGCAGCAAGCCGGCAGTCCCTCCCCCTTTCATCTCGTTGAAATCGGACCTGGGCGCGGCACGATGATGGCGGATATCTTGCGAACCATTGTCTCCTTAAAAATTCCCTTGCCAAATGTTCACCTCGTTGAGGTCAGCCCCTTGTTGAAAGAGCAGCAACGCACAGCTCTCTCCCCTTATTCTACCTCTGTTTTTTGGCACCCAAATTTGACAACCCTTCCTGAAGATCATGGATTTTGTTTGATGGTGGCCAATGAATTCTGGGATGCCTTGCCAATCCAACAATTTGCCAAAACGAAGGATGATTGGATAGAAAGACACGTTGGAAAAGAAGGAGATGACCTGATATTCTTGCCAGAAGAGGCAGAAGCGATTCGCGAAGTCTGCCCTGCCATGCCATCTCTGGTTTCTCAAATTTCCCAACATCTGAAAGCATGTAAAGGCGCTGCCCTCTTCCTCGACTATGGGTATGATCATGAGGGAGCTATCGGTGACACTCTTCAAGCTGTCCATCACCACCAAAAGCAAGGTCCCTTAGTCAATGTTGGCCAAGCCGACCTTACCCACCATGTTGATTTTCATCGACTGAAATCCTTGTTTGAAGAAATCGACCTCATGGTTCATGGGCCAGTCCCCCAAGGTGAATTTTTAAAAAGCATAGGGCTTGAGATCCGAACAGAACAACTCTGTGAGCGCGCCAACCCAAACCAAGTAAGCTCCCTCCAAACCGCTGCGGTACGCTTGATTCACCCCTCCCACATGGGCACCTTGTTTAAGGTAATGTGTGTGAGAGAGGAATCCACACGAAGCCCCGAAGGGTTTTTTATACCTTAATAATTGCAAGCAATTGAATATATAATACTATCTTAACTCCTGCATACAACCAATTTTCATACCATCTGGAATTTCGCGTAAATATGCCGGCAATCTATTACTAAACAGGTAGGTCCCATATTTTGAAGCATCGGGCAAAACATGTCTGGGTAATTTTAAAAAGTCACGGGGTAATCCCCTGAAGTGCACGATGAGCCCACTGAAATAAGTTGATTCTATTCTACTTTGTAAGTTAATTTCATTTGGAAAACATATAGGGGCAACGATATTCGGCAAATTGGGGCGATCAGGAATATCTCTGGTTAAGATAAAAGCAATATTATTCTTCCAACTTTGAATAGCATAGGTACACTTAAGTGTTGTTGGTCCCTGAAGCGTTGGCCTTGCACCTTCTTTTACAAAGGATTTAGGTATACGAGGATGATTATAGATTTCCACAAACACTAATTTTAGAACATTCATATCTGTAGCATTTAACATATCTGTAGCATCTAAACTACTATAAGGTGTAAAGTTCCACTCCCTTTTCATTGAGTCTACCCAAAGATTGTTTACGCTGAGTTCCTCACGTTTTTTACCTTTATTTTCATCAATCCACTGGAGACCCGCTTCCTTAGCCTCTTTCAATGTCGGGCAAGAGATAATGGCCACTGGATAAAGCTCCATGCCCTTTCTTCCCAATTTAGTTCGCAGTTCGGACCCAGCACCCATTGCCTTTCTGAAATTTTCACGATCGGTGGCACTCATATCTTTGCTTTGAATTTCCTTGTTTAAATCTGTAGGTAGTGTCTCGAATATATTTCTTCCATCAGGCTTTGGGGGGGCATTTACATCAGCGCAGGTAACGGACTGAATTCCCAGACCGAGTCCAATGATTAACAACGCAAACAATCTTATGTGTAACATTTTGCATTCCCTTCCTGACTCATTTATTGATAACAACACCATGACTTACATTATAATTTAGACATATTAAGAGCTTGTTAAATTTCCTCAAATCGACATCGAAACCGTTCGCTTCTTGTAGGGGGTTGTGGGTAATAAATGATCCAAAACGCCCCCTCCTGCTGATTCTTGTGGAAATTTTTAGAAGAACCGCTTAAAACAGATGTAATAGATGTGATTCACACCCCTATTGATAGTTTTGAGGAGAGATTTTACAAATGACCGTCCTATTGATTTTACATGTTTTTATTACTCTTGCCATGATTGGCGTGATCTTGATGCAACGCAGTGAAGGCGGTGGCCTTGGCATGGGTGGCGGCGCGTCCAGCAGCATGTTTAGTGCGCGTGGCACATCCAACCTGTTGACACGAGTCACAGGCATCTTGGCTGCCTTGTTTATGGGCAATTGCTTGCTCATGGGGATTATTTCCAAGCACCAGGTGAAGGAATCCACTTCCATTTTGGCCCCTATTGAAGGCCAAAAGAAATAGATACTCTGATATATAGAGGTGTCCTTTGACAAATTTACCAGGAACAAATTTACCAGGGACAAAATTCATTTTTGTTACAGGCGGCGTTGTTTCTTCGTTGGGAAAAGGCATTGCAGCATCAGCATTGGGCGCCCTATTGCAGGCTCGTGGGTACTCTGTCCGCCTTCGCAAGCTTGACCCTTATCTCAACGTTGATCCAGGCACCATGAGCCCTTTCCAACATGGGGAGGTTTATGTCACCGATGATGGAACGGAAACAGACCTAGATCTTGGCCACTACGAACGATTCACGGGCGTTTCTGCTCGCGCAAGTGACAGCACGACAACGGGAAAAATCTATTCAACCGTCCTTGCCAAAGAGCGTCGTGGCGATTATTTAGGCGCCACTATACAAGTTGTTCCCCACATCATTGATGAAATCAAAGCATTTATCACGAGCGATTTAACTGACGAAGATTTTGTCATTTGTGAAATCGGCGGAACCGTTGGTGACATTGAAGGCTTGCCTTTCTTAGAAGCCATTCGGCAGTTGAGCAACGATCTGGGCCGGGAAAATACCCTCTTTGTTCATCTCACCCTCCTCCCCTATATTGCGACCGCCGGCGAGCTCAAAACCAAGCCAACACAACATTCCGTCAAGGAGCTTTTAAGTTTTGGAATCCAGCCGGATATTTTACTTTGCCGCAGCGACCGCCCAATCTCTGAGGATGCAAAACATAAGCTTGGTCTTTTCTGCAATGTGCGACCAGAACGGGTCATTGAAGCTCAAGACATTGATACAATCTACCAAGTGCCTGCCCGCTATCATGAGGAGGGTCTTGATCTCCAGGTATGTCAGTACTTTGGCCTCAAAGCAGAAGATGACCTAGATTTATCAAGATGGAACAAAATTGTGGACCGCATACGCCACCCAGATGGCCAGGTTAATATCGCTATCGTTGGAAAATACGTATCCCTTTTAGATGCTTATAAATCTTTATCCGAGGCCCTCATCCATGGCGGTATCGCCAACAATGTGCGAGTAAAAATCACCTGGCTGGATGCGGAAAACACCAAAGACCTGGAAGATGAACTTGTGGGCATGCACGGCGTTCTTGTTCCCGGTGGATTTGGGGAACGCGGCATCGAGGGTAAGCTCAAAGCCATTCGTATGGCCCGGGAGAAAAAAATCCCTTATTTAGGGATTTGTTTTGGCATGCAACTTGCTGTCATTGAAACAGCGCGTAATTTACTCGGTATCAAGGGAGCGTCCTCCACAGAATTTGGGCCAACAACCGCACCAGTCATTGGATTGATGACTGAGTGGATGGATGGGAAAACCCTTCAACAGCGCTCTCAAGATGGAAATCTTGGTGGCACCATGCGCCTTGGATCCTATCGGTGCAAGTTAAAAGATGGTTCACTTGCCCACAAAATTTATGGCAACTCCTCAATTCTTGAGCGTCATCGTCATCGTTTTGAGGTGAACATGACTTATCTCAAACAATTAGAAAGTGCGGGTCTCCTCTTTTCGGGCCTTTCTCCGGACGGCCAATTACCAGAAATTGTTGAACTTAAGGATCATCCCTGGTTTATTGGTGTGCAGTTTCACCCCGAGTTGAAATCACGTCCCTTTGATCCTCACCCTTTATTTGTCTCTTTTGTAGCAGCCGCTATTCATCAGGAAAGGTTAATTTAACATGACAAAACATATCACCCTCAGAAATCTCACCATTGGAAATGATCTTCCTTTTGTTCTCATCGCAGGTCCTTGTGTTCTTGAAAGCCGCGCTCATGCTTTAGAAATGTCTGCCGCCATCAAGGAAATGACGGACAAACTCAATATCCCATTCATTTATAAAACATCTTTTGATAAGGCCAATCGGACCAGTATCCATGGCGTCCGGGGTTTAGGCATGAAAGAAAGTCTGCCCATCTTGGCTGAAGTGCGTGAAAAAATGGGGTGCCCCATTGTCACGGACGTCCACGCTGCAGAACAGTGCGCACCTGTAGCGGAAGTCGTTGATATCCTCCAAATCCCAGCTTTCTTGTGCCGCCAAACAGACCTTCTGAAGGCCGCGGCTGAAACGGGGAAAGTCATCAACATCAAAAAAGGTCAATTCCTGGCTCCTTGGGATATGGCTAACGTTGTCAAAAAAATGGAATCTTTTGGAAATTCCCAGCTGATGTTGTGTGAACGGGGTGCCTCTTTTGGCTATAACACCCTTGTCTCTGATATGCGCTCGCTCCCAATTATGGCAAAATTTGGCTACCCGATTGTGTTTGATGCTACCCACTCCGTTCAACAACCGGGTGGCGCTGGCGCTTCCACGGGTGGGGAGCGACAATTCGTGCCGATCCTCGCAAGAGCAGCTGTCTCCGTTGGTGTGGCGTCTGTTTTCATTGAAACGCACCAAGATCCAGATCATGCACCCAGCGACGGTCCGAATATGGTTCGACTAAAAGATTTACCTCAGCTATTATCAGAGTTAAAAGAGTTTGATCGATTAGCCAAAGCGTATCCATGCGCTGCCTAACCGATACAACACGTAACCAATAGGGAGGCCGCACTCATGACACAGATCCACAACGTTTTTGCACGAGAGATTTTAGATTCGCGCGGGTTTCCAACTATTGAAGTGGATGTCGAGTTGTTGTCGGGTGCGATCGGCAGGGCAGCAGTTCCCTCAGGCGCTTCAACGGGATCATTTGAAGCCCTTGAGCGTCGAGATGGCGATCAAGGTCGATATATGGGCAAAGGCGTCATGGGTGCTGTCACAAGTGTTAACCGTGATATATTCATGGCTTTAGAGGGTCTCGACGCACAAGATCAACGTCACATTGACCAAGTCATGATTGACCTCGATGCCACAAAAAACAAGTCTAGTCTTGGAGCCAATGCCATTCTCGGCGTCAGCCTCGCCGTTGCAAAGGCGGCAGCCGCATCACAAGAATCCTCTTTTTATCGATACTTAGGTGGTGTTGATGCTCATGTGTTGCCCGTCCCTATGATGAATATTATTAATGGGGGCGCCCATGCGGACAACCCCATTGATATTCAAGAATTTATGATTGTTCCAGCTGGGGCGACCTCTTTACGAGAAGCGATTCGCTTAGGTTCAGAAATCTTTCATAGTTTAAAGACTCTTTTAAAAAAAGCTGGTCACAACACCAACGTTGGAGATGAAGGTGGCCTTGCCCCAGCTTTAAGAAGCAGTCAGGAAGCCCTTGATTTTATTATGCAAGCCATTGATTCAGCAGGCTATGCCGCTGGTAAGGATGTTTTCTTAGCTCTCGATGTGGCGGCTACAGAGTTTTACCGCGATGGCCAATACCATTTGCAAGGGGAAGGAAAAACCCTCTCTTGCGACCAAATGATTGGGTACTATGAAGAACTCCTTGGTCAATACCCGATTATCTCTATTGAAGATGGCTTATCTGAAGAGGATTGGCAAGGATGGGTTTCCCTAACCCAGACCCTTGGAAACCGAGTGCAGCTGGTTGGAGATGACTTGTTTGTAACGAACCCAGAGCGGTTGCGCAAAGGCATTGGAATGGGTGCTGGAAATGCTATTCTGATAAAACCAAACCAGATTGGATCGTTGACAGAAACGTTAGATGCCATTCGCATTGCAAAAGACGCAGGATATAGAACCGTTATTTCACACAGATCCGGCGAGACAGAAGATACAACCATTGCCGATTTAGCCGTTGCCACAAACGCAGGGCAAATTAAGACCGGTTCTCTCTCTCGCTCCGACCGTGTAGCCAAATACAACCAACTCATCCGCATTGAGGAAGAACTGTCAACCATGGGACGATATGCAGGTCTCGACATTTACCAATCATGGATACAAAGTCCTTCATCAAAGAAGACTCCTTTGCGCACTGTTAAAGGTTGAGGGAGTCGATATATGGAATTAACAAGTCGCTTTAATCAGATTGTAGGCCCCTTAATCGCTCTCCTCGTCATGATTTATTTTGGATACCACATTGTGCAAGGGGAACGCGGACTCTTCTCCTGGATGCGCTTGCGTCAGAAAATCAATGAATCAGAACAACATCTGGCCCTTATTCAATCAGAGAAAGAGACACTCGAACGTCAAGTCTACCTCCTTCGTCCCGATAGTTTGGACCCTGACATGTTGGAAGAACGCGCCCGCAAGGTTCTCAATTGGGGCTATCCTGGTGAAGTTGTCATTTATGAATGATTTTGTGCTAAATGTGATGGAACAACATCATTTAATATAAGCTGATCCAGAGGTTGCGGGCGCGTTACCCAATCGTAGGATCCCCCTTCCCGAACAAAAATCATCCCCGGCAGTGTATGCTTGTTATACTGATTCGCTAATGAATAACTATACGCGCCCGTGTGCAAGAGGGCCAGGACATCTCCTTCATGACATTCGGGAAGATATATTTCTGGAATCAACACATCGCCACTCTCACAACAATTCCCAACAACCTTATAGGCTTTGGAATGAAACGGTTGACCTAACCGATTTGCCACAATAGCTAGATAGTGTGCCCCTAAGAGCGCAGGGCGGATATTATCAGACATCCCCCCATGAACGGCAAGAAAAGTTGCTTTCTCTCCTTCTTTGATTCGGCCAATACGATAAAGCGTGCACCCGGTTTCAGACACGATGCTTCGACCAGGCTCAATCATGAGTTCAGGAAGAGGAAGGTTCACTTCATCATAAAGCCGTTTGAGGGTCTCGCACACATGAACAACCCACTGTTCAATGATTTGCGCAGCAGGTAACGTGTCCTTCACACCAAGCCCGCCTCCAATATTTAAGGATTCAATAGTGACCCCTTGGTCATGGAGGCGTTTGATGTAGGACACAAGCTCTTGCAAAGCATCTGTAAAGCATTGAAAGTCCAGTACTTGTGACCCAATGTGGCAATGAAGTCCCTGAAACCTCACTGAAGGACTCTTGTTCATCTGATGGACAAGCTCTTGTGTTTGAGGATTCTCAATGGGGAGGCCAAACTTAGAACCGCGTACTCCTGTGGCAATGGACGGATGAGTATCTACCCGAATTTGTGGATTAACCCGCAGCATCACTCCTGGTATCTTCCCTTCTGTCTTAGCAATTTTCACAACATTGATAAATTCATCGGCAGAATCTACCACGATCGTATGAATAGCGAGACGAATGGCTTCTTGAAGTTCGGAATTGGTTTTATTATTCCCGTGAAGGAGAATACAATCCATCGGAAAACCGGCACTTTTTGCGATATACAGCTCTCCTTCGGAACATACATCAAGCCCTATCCCTTCCTGTTCAACTAGGTGAGCCATACTCAGATTTAAAAAAGCTTTTGAAGCATAAAATATCATGGCTGGTTTTGGATAATGCTGTTGAAGGGCAGTTTTGTAAGATCGTATGTTGGCTCTGATCAACGTTTCATTCATCACATAGAGAGGACTCTCACTGGCAAGAGAAGTAAGATCTACCCCATGCAGCGCCAGGTGGCCTTTCGAAGTCGTGGAATATCCGAGATCAGAATGCAACGAAAACATGTGGTATAGCCTCGTTTATATGTTTTGCTTTTCACTCTTGGTGCAAATGGAGAGACTACGTAATATATACTCTTTTTGTAGGCATTATTAAACCCCGGAAAAGGGGGGGTAAACTTTAGAAATCATTAGTAGAAAAGTATTACCCCAAGGCATAATTACGAGCAAAGCGAAGCAATGACGTCTCTTAAGAAATTGTCTTATACCATCTTAAATAAATTGGAAAAATTAAAACTTGCCCAATCTACATCTAACCTCAGATTCCCTTACCCGGCCCCAAGGTTGTTTTTGTTTGAACACCTGAAAATAATCGCTCAGCTAAAGAAACAACCTGCTCCATCGTAACTGCATCTACTTTCTTTAAGGTTTCTGAAGGAGGGATAGGACGGCCATAAATCATCATATGATTCGCTAACTGTTCACATCGTGCAGTTGTGCTCTCCAGGCTCATCATCATGCCTGCTTTCAGCTGCGCCTTTGCGCGATTCATTTCTGAAGCTTCAACGGTGTTTGAGAAACGTTGGAGCTCCTCATGCACAACGGGCAGGAGTTCCGCCACTTGTTCGGGACTTGTTCCAGCATAAATGCCGAAAACACCGGCATCCTGATAGCTTGAAGTAAATGTATAAATCGAGTAAACCAACCCCCGCTTTTCGCGCACCTCCTGGAAAAGGCGCGACGACATCCCCCCTCCCAATATGGTCGAAAGAACAGAAGCGGCATAATAATCGGGGTGTCCAAAGGGCAGGCCCTCAAACCCTAAAACGACATGTGTTTGTTCTAAATCGCGGGATTGGTGGAAGGTTCCCCCCTTGTAAACGGCAGGAGTCGCAACTTTTGGGCGATCACCAGGAAGGTGGGCAAATTTTTCCGTTACCAGATCGACGATTTCTTGATGGTCCAACTTTCCAGCCGCCGCAAATATCATCTGCTGTGCCCCATAATGACTATGCATATAAGTCTTCACTTGCTCTGGAGTGAGCGAGCGCACAATCTCAGATGTGCCAAGAATAGCCCTCCCCATCGGTTGATCGGGAAAACAGGTCTCTTGGAAATAGTCGAAAACAATATCGTCTGGCGTATCATAGGTTTGGCCGATTTCTTGAATAATGACCGATTGCTCACGCTCAAATTCCGTGGCATCAAAAGTCGAGTTCTGCAAAATATCCGCCAAAATATCAACGGCTAAAGGCAGGTTATCCTTTAATATGCGGGAGTGGTAGGCGGTGGCCTCGCGCGACGTATAGGCATTCAAATACCCCCCAACGGCCTCGATCTCCTCGGCAATTTGCAAGGCAGACCGTCGTTTCGTTCCCTTAAAGGCCATGTGCTCGAGCACGTGAGAAATACCATTGATGTTGGCCGGCTCGTGACGAGCCCCTACATCCACCCACAAGCCACATGTGACTGTCTCTACATGCGGAATCGCATCCGTCACAACACGTAATCCATTGGGCAAAGTCGTAACCATAGGGGTCGCTGGTTTCATAATCAAATCTCCTTTGCCTTTAATTTAAAGGTAATCCGCCCTGCCTCACAATCGAATTCTACAAAAATCCCTAAAAGGAATTATGCATATGGGCAATATACAGCAAAAACACACCAATAAAGAGGGTGAGGAAAGCCGCTAAGTTGTAGGATGTGGGCTTTAGCATCAAATTTTTTTCCTTCGTTGAGATCCATTGAGGAAATAGGCCCCAAATAACTCCTTTGAGAATACTAGTCCAGCCTAAGATGGTGATCACACCACGCCAATCGAATGTCCAAATATTATGAACAAGAACAATAAGAATGCCGATAATGAGTGCCATGAAGCCCCCAAGAAAGGTGACGGCAGGGGCATTCATATAAGCGACAATGGCCGGTTTAATGTTGCGTGCGTTGACAAGCATAGCTGCACCAACAATGCTAAAATACAAACCCAAAGCTTTTGCGAGAAATAGGGAAATATACAAGAGAATCCTCCATTAATTAAGATCTATACAAAAATGGTACGATAAAACATCGAGTAAGGCTACCCCCCTATTTTCATGATAAAGACAGAATAAAAAAAGGGCTCTGCTGCATTGATATAATGCGCCAGAGCCTTAAATTTTGTGAGTACTATATCTTTTTCTTGATCTTAATTGACTGTTTATTTGGTGCGGCTTCTTTTGGCTTTTGAATATAAATGGTCAAAATTCCTTGTTCCAATTCAGCATTCACTTTGTCAGCCTTAACTTGCAAAGGAAGCGGAATAGAACGCATAAAAGGATAATTTGCCTCATCGATTTATCTTATTTTAACCTTTAAAATACATAATGGAGATTAAGGAGAGAACAATGCAGCAGAAAATTACTTGGATATTGGTAGCAGACGCAGGAAATGCAAGAATTATTGAGAGAATTGGCACACTTGGTGGCCTGATTGAGATCCAGAATTTGAGCCATTCACACGAATCAACCCATGAGCATGGTCCCGATCGTCCGGGGCGTGGTTTCGAAAGTTCAGGAACAACGCGTCATGCCTATGAGCCGCGCTCAGACTGGCATGAGCAACAGAAGGACGAATTCGCTAAAGAAATCGTAACCCTGCTTAATGAAGCTCACTTGAACAAGAAGTTTGATGAGCTCTATGTCCTAGCGCCTGCGAAAATGCTCGGGTTGTTGAGGCACCACATCACGAATACAAACCATCACATTGGGCCTAAAGTTGCAAAAGAGCTAACGAAAGACGCCACCAGCTGCACGTTGGATGAGCTTGAACAGTACATAGATTAACCCATTTCAAACTCAATCGTGACCTAGCTACAGAACTTTCCGGGATGCGCTGCCTTTTCATCAGCCGCGCTTTCAGCCGCCACAACGGCAGGATCTAAGCCATCTTTTTGAGCAATGTTTGAGTAGACGTTCGCGCGCTTAGCATTAACTTGATTAACCAACTCAGACACTTCACCTTCATTGCCTGCGGTTGCCTGAATAAAACCATCCGCTTTTTCACAAACTTTCTTTGAACTCAAAGCACTTCCAAGATCTAGAGCTGCGTCTGTTGGAAATATGGATACAAGCCCAAGTCCCAAAATCAACGATACTTTTTTCATCATGATAATATTCCTTTCTTATGCGAAAATTTCAGGGTTTTCTTTCTTCGCGCGTTTCAAATCATTCTTCACTTTGACCCTAACTTTGTGATCAATCTTCATATTCATATTGATTACAATTGGCTTGTCTGGGGCTTCTACCTTAATAGTCGGCGTGCACCCTATAAGCAAACTGCTAAGCCCAAAAAGGGCGAGGGAGTATTTATGCATCTTTTAATTTCCTATTCATTTTTTTTCCAGTTTTCATTGCTTTTCGGCCTTTCGCTCGTTTAGATCTCTTACTTACTTTTCGAGCTTTAGCGGCTTTAGCTATTTTTGGTTTTGACGTAATTTCGGATTTAGAAGATTTAGCTGCTTTAGCATCACTTGTTGCCTTTGCGGCCCTGCTGAGTTCTTTTAAATCTTGTTCTGGTCTCATATGTTGGAGAGTATTAATCACCAAATCTTTTAATTTCCCAGTTGTCACGATATTAAACTCAAATGGATAACCATTCAAGACATTTGGATTAGATCCCAACATTTTGACAATACCTTGCATCTCCGATTCGCTGTTCGGCATGCGATCTATGCGAACATGGAACAAGGTAAAGTTAAGATTATCAAGGACTTGGAACGCCATATTAACTTCCTTTTGATCCGCAGGTATCGCCAGTCCTGTCCCTTGTTGAGGCTTATACTGTATAAGACCTGTCTCAGAAATCGAGTGCAGTTCAGCTTGAAGAACATCCAATCCCCCCTCAAAATCGTAAGACATAGAAGCGCTTCCGGCCAGCCTTCCTTGACCTGAAAGGTTATTTAGATCTGTTAGTTTCAAAATGTCGGCCAAATTAATTTTATCAAAATCAGCTTCAAATTGAAAAGTTGGACGTACTGCCTGTGCCACCCTTTGGAATCGATGAGCCCTTAATGTACCATTTAAAGTCTCAGCATCGAATTGCTTGATTTGCAAAAGACCTTGGTTGTCAAATTCCCCTTTAAGAACCACATTTTTCAAATCAATGCCGGCAACCGACATCTTATTGGCTCGGGCCTGCTGAAGACCTTGGGTTGTCATCGGCTTCATTGTGTTGAAAACAACTTTTGAGGATCCGCCCTCTAGAGCAAACCCGTCACGTTTCAGATTCACGCCTCTCATTTCTATTGCGAGCGCAGAGGTTTTTAAGTGTCCCTTTTCCCAGGCAAGCTCTCCCGTGATGTTCATTTTTCCCTCAACCACAACTTTGTCACCTTCATGAGTCGCCAAGAGGGGAGTAAAGTCCCAAAGGCGGGAAAGTTGAGAAACTTGCGAAGTCATAATGAGTTGTGCAGTAGATTGTTTTGGTTTGAAATTGCCCTCAAGCTCAAGCAAGTTCTTTCCGGCACCGGCTGAGGTAATCTTTAGCTCATCAAGGGTGAAATCATCACCCGAACCTGCGCCTTCAAAGTTCAATTCTAAAGGGCTCTTGAGCCCCCCGTAGGAGGCGAAGCTTAAATTATCAAACTTTGCAAATCCATCTATTTTATATTCTTGCGTCTCCTCGCTTGCCGTCGTTCCCCAAAATGAAATTTCTGGTGCCTTGATTTGGAATGAAGGTGTATTTATATCAACATTGGTTGTGTGAAAATCAACGGTTATCCCTTTTCGACCTAAGTCTACAACAAACTGACCAGAGAAATCGTTGCTTCCATGTTCCCCCCAATCAACGGTCAGAACCTGCTTTCGGGCGACCGTTGTCTCTGTGGTAGCATGAACGGGGACTTTTAATGTCCCTTGTCCCATAGGAACAACCACGAGGCAATCCCGCATACCAATAGCTGGCAACCTCAAGCGTTTAATATTGCTGAAAACGCTCCCTATCTCGGCGACTTTGCTCAGCAAGGCATCCTTAGAAATAAAGAATTTGTGTCCCTCTTTTAGCTCAATAGTACCACCAATAACATCAATTGCTTTCATCTTTAAGAAGAGAGATAAGGCCACATCCATTTCTTGAATATTCAAATTTGCAGCCGCAGAAGACGATTTTGTATGAATCTCACGCAAGTACACTCGCCACCAGCCAAAGTTAACGGAATCAATTTCAACTTCGCTAATCCCTAAGGAAGCAAGACTTTCCTCCAAGGATGCTTTTGCCATATTTCGAACCAAGGATGGAGCCTTCCATGTTAAAACCCCTCCCCCAATTACAATAAGGGTTATAATGAGAATTCCCCCCTGTTTTAGGTAAGAAATCATAGGTTTTTCAAATTTCGGTTTCTCTTCCATGTCTTTTTCCATACTGTTATGGTAGTGTTTCATATTTATAGTGAGCGAAACTGGAGATAGAATCAAGATGCCGTATGATTCCCTATCGTTTTCTTTACCATGGATCTTACCATTTGTGGGATTTCTACTATCTCTTGCTCTGATTCCCCTCGTTGCCTCAAAGTTGTGGCATAAATTCTATAAAGGGATCATTGCCGGTTGGATTGCCTCCTTCCTCATTGCATTCGGTTGGTCGGAAGGGCTCAGCGCTTCTTTGTCAATGCTCTTCCATGCGTTGCTTCACCACTACATCCCCTTTATGGCTCTGATCACTGTTCTATTCACCGTTGGAGGAGGAATTCACATTTCCATGAGGGGAAAGGCGTCTCCCCTTCTGAACGTTTCCTTGCTTGCGTTCGGGGCTCTCTTGGCAAATTTTGTCGGAACAACTGGGGCATCAATGCTTTTGATTCGCCCCCTTATTGCTCTAAATAAATATCGCCTTTATACGACACACGTCGTTATTTTCTTCATTTTCCTTGTCTCAAACATTGGAGGCATTTTAACGCCCATGGGAGATCCGCCCCTTTTTATTGGATTTTTAAATGGCGTTGACTTTTTTTGGACCACGACAAACTTGCTCTATCCCTTTCTTATCGTGGGAGGGGCTGTTTTGGCTTTGTTTTGGCTCATAGATCATTATTATTTTTACCATGACCCGTCAGTTCCAGATCCAGAACATCTTCATGGGGGGGCCAAAGTACATGTAAAGGGAGCTTACAACTTAATTCTCCTGTCTGCTGCGATCGCTATCATTCTCATTGAGAGTATGGCCACACAAAAGCCGCATTTAACGATATGGGGAGAATTTGTAAATTTTGCAGCTTTATCCAGAGACTTGATTTTGTTTGCTTTGGCCTATGCCTCGTGGAGGCTCACTCCTGAAAAGATTCATGAATCAAATCACTTTAATTTTGAGCCCTTAGAGGAAGTTGCCCTTGTCTTTTTAGGAATATTTATCACAGTCATTCCAGTCTTAAGCATACTAAAAGCTGGGGATGCAGGGCCTTTAAGAGATATACTTCATTTAGCAAACCCCAATGGTATCCCAGACGTAACCTTGTATTTTTGGCTCACCGGACTCTTATCCTCAATCTTAGATAATGCACCAACCTATTTGATTTTTTTCAACATGGCGGGAGGCGAGGCTCCTTTTCTGATGACTCAAGGAAGTCAGGTGTTGGCCGCAATCTCCACGGGAGCAGTCTTCATGGGAGCCTTAACCTATATTGGGAATGCCCCCAATTTTATGGTCCGCTCCATCGCCGCCCGATCTCACATTAAAATGCCAAGCTTCTTAGGCTATCTCATTTGGTCCGCTACCATCCTGTTGCCAGTTTTCTGGGGATTTAGTTGGTTTTGGTTTCCTTGAGCGCTTTTCTTTTTGGGTTTCATCATAGAAACGAAATTGACCTTTACCGGTTTGCTTTACTGCATACATTGCAGCATCCGCTTCCTTCAATAGAGATTCACTATCATGATCCCCTAAAGAATAAAGTCCAATGCCAATACTCACCCCAACGGACATTGAAATGTCATTTCGAATGTAGGGCGCCGAGATCGATTTTAATATACGTGTTGCCACCATCTTTACTTTCGATCGACTTTGAGCCTGATTCAAAATTATACAAAATTCATCTCCTCCAAAGCGCGCCAGGGTATCATCTCCACGGATACAGCGTCGTAACCGCAGCCCTACCTGATTCAACAACCAATCACCCATCTCATGACCATGAGTATCATTAACATCCTTGAACCTATCAAGATCAAGGAATAGAAGGGCGAGAAGATGTTTTTTTGCCATCGTCGCATTGTGAATGGATTGAGTCAGTTTCTGATGAAATGATTTACGGTTCGGCAAGCCTGTGAGAGAATCGTGATAGGCCAAAAAGGTTAGATCTTTCTCTTGGGCTTTATCTTTCGATATATCTTTGACAACTAAGGCCCCACCACCGTCAGGGGTGCGATAAGTTGTAACTCCTAAAATCAAACCACATGCTAACATTTCTTCCCATTGACTTGAGGGCAATAGAAAGCTGGCTTCCTTTTCTTCTAACCAGTGACGGCTTGTTTCTGCTTTATTGTCCTGAAATAGGTATATGCCAGCGGCAACATTGGTTTCAAGAAACTTCTCAAAGGTCAACCCCCCCCGAATTATCTCGTTTCGATTGGTGAGATGTGGGTAAAATTCAAATAATTTGTCATTATGCATAACCATATGATTATCTTGATCAAAAACAGCAAACCCGTATGGTAAATCTTGAATGGCGGCTTCTAGCTCTTTGCGGGTCCTTAAGATATCTTGGGATCGTTTCACCCGTAGCTCATAAGCATACTTTTTTTCAAGGACAGCATGAACACGCATCTTTAACAGGACTGGATTGACTGGCTTTGCTACATAGTCTCCAATACCTGACTCCAGAATTTGTTCCATCACTTGAGCATTTTCAGGAGCCCCAATCAGGATAATGGGGATGTAGCCAATGTTGGGATCATTTTCTATTCCCTTGAAAAATTCATAGATGCCATCTTTAAAGCTCTGGTAGTCAACTAAAATTGTCTCAATTTCCTGGGTTCGCAAGCATTCAAAAGCTTGAACCTCGTCCTCAGCATTAAATACTGTATGACCTTCCCGGGTCAAACGACGCATCAAGGCTTGTGAGGTATTGGGATTACTATCCAAAACCAAGAGCGTTCCTTTGCGCGTCATCCATTCAGGTTCTTGGACATAAGCCGCATTAATCATGTTTACAATTTGATCAAACCCCATTGAGTGCAAATATTGGGACCCTGTACTCAATGTTGTCGTATCTAGGTCTCCAACGCGGGGATATTGAAATTGCATTTCTAAATTTTCGAGGATGCTTTTCAAAGCAAAGAAGCGATCATCCTTCTGAACTTCTAAATATTTCTTGATATTCACCAAGCAAATCAAAATTTGCTTCTCTAAATCCTTAAGAAGTGCTTTGTTCTTTTCTGTGCTTTTAAAGGTCCCCATCAATTTATTAAATAATTTGAAGGAGTTTTGAGCTGCCTCAAATGCAGCTGTCCCTACCGGAAGGCCTTGGCAAAGGGCTGTCAGTTGAGAACCTACAGATTGATAGGATGCACTCGACATTATATCTTTTGATGGTTCCTGATTTTGTTGCATTGGCAACAATCTCCTATTCTCAACTTTTAATACTTCCAACGTGTGGCCAGAGCCTGGATAGATCCCTAGGGATAGTGTATTGAAAAAAAATTAAGGAGGCATTAAAACCAACCCAACTGAATTAAATTCGGGTTCAGCAAAAAAATTTCTTGATTCCTCAAAGGGATTTGTGGTTAAGCTGGGGGGCGAATTAATATAATCTATTCCAAGAAAAAACTCTGACTCTAAGGAGATGAAATAATGACACGGTCTGAACTGATTGCAAAAGTATCAGCTTCCTTTCAAAATTTAACTTATGCTCAAGTGGAAGAGATGGTTTGTAAAATTTTTGATGAAGTAATGGATGCCTTGGCCAAAGGTGGTCGCGTTGAATTGCGCGGGTTTGGTACCTTCTCTATTCGCCATCGTAAACCTCGCAAAGGTCGCAATCCACGCACGGGTGAAGTTCTTATGGTGGAAAGCAAAAGCGTTCCCTTCTTCAAAACTGGTAAAGAACTGCGTCAATTACTGAACTCCTAAAAGGGTTTATCTTATGAATTGGCTAACAAACTTCGTTCGTCCTAAAATTCAAGCACTCATGGATAAAAATGAAGTGCCTGATAATTTATGGGATAAATGCGATGCCTGTGAACATATGATCTTTCACCGCGATCTTGTTGAAAACAGTCATGTATGCCATCATTGCCAACATCACATGCGCATGGCTGTTCAAGATCGCTTAGAAGCCTTATTTGATAATAAAACATTTGTAAAAGCACCCTTAGCCAAAGTCATATCAGACCCCTTAAAATTTAAAGACACCAAAAAATATACGGATCGTTTAAAAGATTATCGCCAAAGAACAGGGCAAGATGATGCAATCATCGTGGCAAGCGGCAAAATTGGCGGCCAACAAGCCGTTGTGGCTGCATTTGACTTTTCTTTCATGGGCGGGTCCATGGGTATGGCCGTCGGCGAAGGCATATTGACAGCTGCGGATCTGGCCGTAAACACACACGCCGCTCTTATCATTATTCCCGCGTCAGGTGGTGCCCGCATGCAAGAGGGAGCCCTTTCCCTGATGCAAATGCCCCGCACAACCATTGCTGTTGAAAAGGTGCGCGAAGCCGGCCTTCCCTATATCGTTATTTTGACCAACCCAACAACCGGCGGGGTTTCAGCCTCCTTTGCCATGCTCGGCGACATTGCCATCTCAGAGCCCCAAGCCATTATTGGGTTTGCCGGCGCCCGCGTCATTGAAGAGACCATTCGCCAAAAATTACCGGAAGGCTTTCAACGGGCCGAATATCTCCTTGATCATGGAATGATCGATATGGTTGTACATCGTCACAAACTCCAAGAAACAGTGGGGCGCATTTTAAGCATGCTAAACCCGCGAACGGCAACGACAAGAAGATAAAATTATATTCCAAACTGGTAATTTATTCACTGGATTCCTATATGTATCTTGAGAAGGAATTGTGTCCCTTGCAAGCTCAAAAAAATGGAGAAACCATATTGATAGGTTACTTAGTAGAAATGATTCTTGAAACCATAATATATATTTGGTACTTGCCTTCCAACAGGAAGAAAAAACCAAAAGAAAAGCACAATAATGACCCCGTTCAACGATACAATGATTAGTCAAGGAGAAAAACAATGAACAAAGGCATCTATTTTATTATGGGACTTGTGTTTGCAACCATCGGGACCGCTGGGTTTTGGGCCCTAAAATCAGAAACAAAACCTGTAGAGCCAATCAAGAGGGAAGCCAAGAAGGTCTCCTTGCTGACCATTAACTATATCCCCACAACCCCGGCCAAACCTATTGATGAGGGAAAGTTCTGGGAACTTAAAGCCCTTACGGAGGGCGAAGCTTCTGAACGAAATTTGAAAGATCTTCAAGGAAAGCCCATTATTCTTCACTTTTGGGCAACCTGGTGCGGCCCTTGTGTTCAGGAACTCCCCGAGCTAGACAATTTTGCCAAAAAATATGAAAGTACGGCCCACATCGTTGCCGTCGTCACTGATTTTAAAGATATTGAAAAAATTCGTGAGTTCTATAAAGCCAAAGGAATCAAGAACTTAAGCATTGCCTTTGACAAAAGCGGCATCTTGTCACGTAATTTTCGCCCTTCCGCTTTACCCACAACTGTGTTTATAAATTCAAAAGGACATGAAATTGGACGCATACAAGGTATGGTCGAATGGCAGGGTACAGCAGGTCGAATGTTGAATACCCACTTAAGTAGGAATTAAATGGCAAAGCTTTATTTTTACTATTCCGCCATGAACGCGGGAAAAACAACGACGCTTCTTCAATCAAGCTATAACTATCAAGAACGGGGCATGGACACACTGTTGTTCACCCCGCTTATTGATGATCGCGTCGCCGCGGGTAAAATTGCCTCCCGAATTGGTCTCACTAAGGACGCCGTCCCCTTCAATCAATTTTTTAACTTCCATATTCATGTAGAAAAAGCACAAAAGACACTTCCAAAGCTAAAATGTATTCTTGTCGATGAGGCACAGTTTTTGACCAAAGAACAAGTCACACAGCTCACTCAAGTGGTTGATGAGCTGAAACTTCCCGTCCTAACCTATGGCTTACGCACCGACTTCCTCGGCGAAGTCTTTGAAGGCAGCCGATATCTTTTGTCCTGGGCCGATGAATTGACAGAAATCAAGACCATTTGTCATTGTGGTAGCAAAGCCATTATGAATGCCCGAATTGATGGTCACGGTCACATTGTCCGAAAAGGCAAACAAATCGAAATCGGCGGCAACGACCGCTACATTGCCTTGTGCCGCAAACACTTCCTTGCCGGAAATATCGGCGCTTGAAAGAGTTCACAAAGGCCCTACCCCCTCTTGCCAATCCTTAATTTTTACGACTAGGATTAAAGACAGATACACTGTTTCCAGGGGAGCACTATGGTCCATCAACAAATCCTGTCAAAATTGGATCTCAACCAATACCTCTCCCCAACTGGCTCCATTCGTGTTCATTCCCCCATTGACGGCAAAGAGATTGCCCAACTCAACGAAACACCCCTCGCAGGCATTGATGGTATCATTGCCCAAGCTCATAAAGCCTTCCTTGAATGGCGCTTGGTGCCTGCCCCCAAACGGGGTGAACTCGTTCGCTTATTCGGTGATATCTTGCGCACCCACAAGGAAGACCTCTCAATGCTCGTGACCCTAGAGTCGGGGAAGATTTTGGAGGAAGGCCGCGGAGAGGTCCAAGAAATGATTGACATGTGCGACTTTGCGGTGGGCTTGTCCCGCCAGCTGTATGGTCTGACCATAGCTTCAGAGCGCCCCGGTCATCGCATGATGGAAACCTGGCATCCCTTAGGCGTTGTTGGCGTCATCACCCCTTTCAACTTTCCGGCAGCGGTTTGGGCCTGGAATGCCTGCCTTGCCCTGATCTGTGGCAATACCCTTGTGTGGAAGCCATCCTCAAAAACCCCCCTTACCGCCTTGGCCTGTCATAACTTTCTGAATCAAGCCATCAAACAATATGGCGTTGCACCAACCCCCCTCCAACAACTGGTCATAGGTAGTGAAGCGGTGGGTGAAAAATTGGTCAACAGCCCCCTGATCCCCCTCATGAGTGCCACGGGAAGCACGCGCATGGGGCAAGTTGTTGGCCCAAAGGTAGCTGCACGATTTGGGCAAACGATTCTTGAGCTCGGCGGGAACAATGCCATGATCGTTGCCCCAACGGCTGACTTAAACCTGACCCTACAGGCCATCCTCTTCAGTGCGGTTGGTACCGCCGGTCAGCGCTGCACGAGCCTTCGTCGCCTCTTTATCCATGAATCCCTTTATGACACCCTTGTGAAAGAGCTAAAGAAGCGCTACCAAAACTTGGCTGTTGGGAATCCCTTGGAAAAGGGCAATCTCGTTGGCCCCTTGATCGATGCTACCTCCTATCAAGCCATGCAAAGCGCTCTTACCCAAGCTCGTCAAGAGGGCGGAACGATTCAAGGCGGCGAACGCCTCCATGAAGACATCTACCCGAATGCCTATTATGTACGCCCTGCTATTGTTGAAATGCCAAAACATACCCCCATGGTGTGTTCCGAAACCTTTGCCCCCATCCTATACGTCATGAAGTACACAGACTTCGACAAGGTCCTGGCCCTCCATAACGAGGTGGTTCAAGGGTTATCCTCGTGCATCTTCACCAACGATGTCAGGGAAGCCGAGATATTCCTCTCCGCCAGAGGCAGTGACTGTGGTATTGCCAACGTAAACATTGGCCCGAGTGGCGCTGAAATTGGTGGTGCCTTTGGGGGAAACAAAGAAACCGGCGGTGGTCGCGAATCTGGCTCGGACTCCTGGAAAGCCTATATGAGGCGTGCTACAAATACCATTAACTATTCCAAGTCACTCCCTCTTGCTCAAGGAATTAAATTTGATGTCTAGTCACACCCTCCCCCCCTTCTCTTGGGAAGATCCCCTCCTTCTCGAAGACCAACTCGAATCTCAAGAGCGTGAAATACGCGATGCCGCTCACGCCTATTGTCAAGATAAACTGATGCCCCGGATCCTGGAAGCCAACCGCACAAGCCATTTTGATCGGAACATCCTCACCGAGATGGGGCAGATGGGATTTTTGGGAGCAACATTATCTGCCGAACTGGGCGGATCCGCCGCCGGCTATGTCAGCTATGGCCTGATCGCCCGGGAAGTCGAGCGGGTCGATTCCAGCTATCGCTCCGCCATGAGTGTTCAGTCCTCTCTCGTTATCTATCCGATTGCCACCTATGGCACGGATGTGGTGCAAAAGAAGTATTTACCCAAACTCCTCACCGGTGAGTTTGTGGGATGCTTTGGGCTCACCGAACCAGATGCAGGGTCTGACCCCGCCAGTTTGCGTACGAACGCCAAGAAGGTCGAGGGGGGCTACCTCCTCAATGGCACGAAAACCTGGATCACCAACTCCCCCATTTCAGATGTCATGATTATATGGGCGAAGACCGATGATAGTCTCATCCGAGGCTTTGTTGTGGAAACAAAAACAAAAGGCGTCTCAACCCCAAAAATCGAGGGAAAGTTCAGCTTACGGGCGTCCCTTACAGGCATGATTGCTCTTGAGGATGTGTTTGTACCGGAAGATCATCTATTCCCGACTGTTACAGGCCTTAAAGGGCCCTTTGGGTGTCTGAACAATGCCCGTTATGGCATCGCCTGGGGAGCGTTGGGTGCAGCGGAATTCTGCTGGCATGCGGCCCGTCAATATACGCTCGATCGCAAGCAATTTGGCCGGCCCTTGGCTGCTAACCAACTTATCCAGAAGAAGCTTGCGGATATGCAAACAGAGATTGCCTTGGGGCTTCAAGCGAATCTTCGCGTGGGCCGTCTCAAAGACCAGGGGCATCTGGCCGCGGAAGCGACCTCCCTCATCAAACGCAATTCCTGTGGCAAGGCCCTCGACATCGCTCGGGCTGCCCGGGATATGCACGGCGGCAACGGCATCGTAGATGAATACCACGTCATTCGCCACCTCATGAACCTCGAAGCCGTCAACACCTATGAGGGCACCCACGACATCCACGCCCTCATCTTAGGCCGCGCTCAGACAGGAATTGCTGCGTTTTGAGGGAGGAGTTTGGTTAATTAAAACGGATTCCGTCAGGTATACGAGTATCATCTCTATTGAGCATGTGTATACTACACCTCTCCCACAAGGGGAGAGGTAAAAACAGCCATCCAATATTTAACCTCACCGACCGATGTGCTTGATATTCAGTTCCTTAGCGATCTCAACTTGACGCTGGCGTTCAGCTGCCCGGCGGATTTTTTTGGCTGATGCTTTATCAAGGCACCGAGGACAGGTTATACCAGCCACATACTTTGGGGATTTCTTATCTTCCTCTGAAATTGGATTACGACACCCATGACAAAGTTCAAACTCTCCTTCCTCAAGGCCGTGCTTCAGAGACGTTCGGTTGTCAAAGACAAAGCATTCCCCGTCCCACAAGCTTTCTGCTGGTTTGACGGTTTCCAAATACTTTAATATGCCACCTTGCAGGTGATATACTTCCTCAAAGCCTTGCTCCAGCATATAGGATGAGGCTTTCTCACAGCGAATGCCACCAGTGCAACACATCGCCACTTTCTTATGCTTCTTCGGATCCAAATTTTTGGTAACAAACTCTGGAAATTGGCGAAACGCCTCTGTATTGGGATTCAAGGCGCCGCGGAAGGTTCCAATTTCATACTCATAATTATTGCGCGTATCAATCAGAATCACATCCGGATCTGAAATCAAGGCATTCCAATCCTCAGGCTTCACGTAGGTTCCAACCTTTTTGTTGGGGTCCACCCCGGGCACTCCCAAAGTCACGATTTCTTTCTTAGGCCGCACTTTGAGACGATAAAAGGGCTGCTCACTGGCAGTTGACTCTTTATACTCTAAATTCTGGAGACGGGAGTCACTTCGAATATGTGTCAAAACAGCGTCAATCCCTTGACGTGGGCCCGCAATGGTGCCATTGATCCCTTCTTCCGCCAGCAACAGCGTTCCCATAACCTTGTTGGCAACGCACACAGCCTTCAAGGGCGGGATGATCGCTTCAAAATCGGGGAGAGACGCAAATTTATAAAGGGCAGCAACTACGTATTTAGCCATGAAATCCTCTCTTGGTTTGTCCTCTATTTTGTACATCGCCCCTCACAAAAATGCAACATAATCAAGTTTATTCGACGAATTCTTACTCTTCCTCCTTGGATTTCAAAATAAGACTTGTCTTCGCCGCCCCAGGTATGAGACCTTACAACAAACCATTATTTAGGAGAAAACCACTATGTCACAAACCATTACAACAGCATCTGGCCTTCAATATATTGATGAAATTATTGGCGACGGGGAGACCCCACAAAAAGGCCAAAAAGTAAGTGTTCACTACCGCGGGACCCTACAAGATGGAACCCCTTTTGATAATTCTTATGATCGAGGTGAGCCCATTCAATTTATGGTTGGTGTTGGTCAAGTCATTCCAGGATTTGATGAAGGCCTCGAAACAATGGCTGTGGGTGGCAAACGCCGTCTCCTCATTCCATCGGCCTTAGGGTATGGTGCAAGAGGCGCAGGCGCTGCCATTCCCCCCAATGCAGACTTGATATTTGATATTGAATTGGTTTCTATTGGCTGAGGTTTTCAATGCATCCCTATCGTACACATCATTGCGGTGAACTCCGCAAATCCCATACCGGTGAAAAGATTCGCCTCTCTGGCTGGGTCCATCGCAAGCGAGATCATAGCAATCTGTCATTTGTTGATTTGAGAGATCATTATGGCATTACTCAGTGCGTAATCGATGTTAATCACCCTCTTTTTCCAGTTGTTGACTCAGCGCGTAATGAGAGCGTCATTACCCTGACGGGAACAGTTGTTCAGCGTACTCAGGAAACGATTAATCCCAAGATGCTCACTGGGGAAATTGAAGTCCAAATTGAAAGCGTCACCCTCCAATCACAAGCGGAGATGCTCCCCCTTCAAGTCAACAGCAATGCCGAATTTCCTGAAGAAACGCGCCTGACATATCGCTTCCTTGATTTGCGCCGGGAAAAGTTGCATGCAAACATTATTTTGCGTTCAAACATTATCTCCTCCATTCGTCGTCGCATGATTGACCAAGGGTTTATGGAGTTTCAAACACCGATTCTAACCTCCTCTTCTCCGGAAGGTGCCCGTGACTTTCTCGTTCCAAGCCGCTTGAATCCCGGTCACTTTTATGCTCTTCCCCAAGCGCCTCAACTTTTTAAGCAATTGTTGATGGTGGCGGGATTTGATCGTTACTTCCAAATCGCTCCGTGTTTCCGGGATGAAGATGCTCGTGCTGACCGTTCTCCGGGTGAGTTTTACCAACTTGACCTTGAAATGTCTTTCGTCACGCAAGAGGATGTTTTTGCCGCAACCGAACCTGTCCTTCATGGCGTGTTTGATGAATTTTCAGCTGGTAGGACCGTAACACCTCCTCCCTTCCCTCGGATTCCTTATGATGAGTCCATGTTGAAGTATGGATCAGACAAGCCTGACTTGCGCAATCCTCTTGAAATTTGCGATGTAACAGAAGTGTTTCAGGGATCAACCTTTACGGTCTTTCAAAATATGATCGACAATGGTGCAGTTGTCCGAGCCATTCCAGCACCCAAAGCTGCAGCACAACCGCGCAGTTTCTTTGATAAACTCAATGATTGGGCACGAGGCCTCGGCGCCCCTGGCCTTGGATACATTACTTTTGCTGAAGGGACAGCCAAGGGGCCGATTGCCAAATTCCTGGATGAAGACCGCCTGACTCTCTTGAAAAAGCTTGCCAATATTGCTGAGGGAGATTCGGTATTCTTTGTTTGTGACAAGCCATCCGGCGCTGCCAAACTGGCAGGTCTTGCCCGCACAAAAATTGGCCAAGACCTTGATCTTGTTGAAGGCAATGCCTTTCGCTTCTGTTGGGTTGTGGATTACCCAATGTATGAACTGGACGAAGACACAAAGAAGATCGACTTTAGCCACAACCCGTTTTCCATGCCCCAAGGTGGCCTAGAAGCCTTGAACACACAGGATCCCTTGACCATTAAGGCCTACCAGTACGATATCGTTTGTAACGGTATTGAGCTGTGCAGTGGGGCTATTCGAAACCACCTTCCCGAAGTTATGTTTAAAGCCTTTGGTATTGCGGGTTACTCCCAAAGTGACGTGGAAGAACAGTTTGGGGGATTGGTTAATGCCTTCAAATACGGCGCCCCACCCCACGGAGGCTGCGCGCCCGGCATTGACCGCATTGTGATGCTTCTGGCTGATGAGCCCAACCTTCGCGAAGTGATTGCTTTCCCGATGAACCAGCAGGCCCAAGATCTTCTTATGAAGGCGCCGTCCCATGTGGCACCAGAGCGCTTGAAAGAGCTCTTCATTGAGGTTAAGCTCCCCCCTAAGAAGGTGGAAAACCCCACCCAAAAGGCAACCCAAGCCGGATAGGTTATCATGGTCAAAACGGACGAAGACATACTCTCTTGGTTGCGGCTCATTCGCAGCGAAAAGGTTGGTCCCGTTACGTTTTGGCAACTCCTCCATCGATATGGATCCGCCCCCCAAGCCTTACAGGCTTTGCAGGACTTAAGTCGCCAGGGCAATTACAAATATAAAATCGCCTCGGAAGAGGATGCTGCAAAAGAACTCAGAGCACACCATAAGCAGGGATATTCTCTCATTCCGGCGTTTGATCCCGCCTTCCCCCAACTTCTTCGCCCTCTTCCTGACTGTCCGCCAATGGTGAGTGTTTATGGAAAAGTCGAGATTTTAAACCAACCCACGCTGGGCATTGTGGGGGCCCGTAATTCTTCGCTTAATGGGCGGCACTTTGCCGAACGCCTCGCGGTGGATTTGGGCAAAGCCGGGTGGAAAATTGCCTCTGGCCTGGCGCGCGGCGTTGATCGGTATGCGCACCAAGGAGCCCTTGCCACAGGGACGATTGCTGTGATTGCCGGCGGCATTGACCGGATCTATCCCCCAGAACACCATGATCTCTATCACGCCATAGCAAAGACGGGAGCCGTGATTTCTGAGATGCCCTTGTCCCTCTTCCCGGGCGCAAGCCACTTCCCCCGCCGCAATCGACTCATCTCAGGACTAAGTCGCGGGGTGATTATCATCGAAGCCGCGCTAAAGTCGGGATCCTTGATTACCGCACGGACGACCTTAGAGCAAGGTCGGGAGCTGTTTGCCGTGCCGGGATCACCGCTCGACCCCCGCTGCAAGGGCACGAATAGCTTGATCCGCCAAGGGGCAGGGTTGGTAGAGTCCGCGGAAGATGTCTTGTCGATGATGGAGGGGCCATGCGTCCCGTGTGTGCAAGATGGTGCCACCCAGCCTTATGTGCCTCCCGTTACCTTAGATTGGGAGAGTTTGGAAGCCGATGTTTTTCAAGACTTAAGCCCAACGCCCATCTCTTTGGATGCAATTTTAGACCGCCACGCGGTCCCGCCCCAGACAATCCTAACATTGATGCTGGAATGGGAGCTTCAGGGGCGCATTCAGCGCCATCCGGGCAATATGGTTTCGGTGATTTCTTAATGCATTTCCCCCAAAAAGTCGGTCATCGATACTTTCGGCGTGACCATATGCCCGGCATGCATCAAATATACCGAATGTAATTTCCCATCAATGGACTCAGACCAGAAATCCAAGAAGTGATGCAATTTGGGAAATTTTGGCGGTAAATCATATTCTTGCCAAATAAAGGACTGCAACACATCCGGATGGTCGGGTAGATGATAGATAATTTCAGCCGTCGTTAATCGAAAGTCTTCCAATAAGGTGCGAATCTGCCCCATCTGAGCCTCCTCGTCTTTTTTAATTATTCTACCCTTGGTAATATAGGATAATTTTATTAAAAGTGAAGATGTGGGGCAGAATAAATGATGCGAATCTATAAATTCATGTTCTTTATTATATGTATACTTACCAATCTAAGAGCATATTATTTACAGGCTCATCAACTCTAAGGCTGGGTCTTTCTTCCCTAATTCTTGTAATATCCTCTGGAGTTATGAGGTCACAGTTCTGGACATTCAGCTCTTTAAGAGAAACACAATTCTGTAACACGGCGTCAAGGGCAACAGGGGTGAGAAGAACACATCTATCTAAAACCAGCTTAGTTAGACCCGTGTGACTCTGAGATATACCAACAATTTCATCTGGTGTAAGATTCTCAGAATGGGACAGATCGAGCTCCTCTAATCTCAAAAAGATCCCAGGAAATTTATCAAACTTACCATATTGTAACGTCAGGCTCTTAAGACCTCCACAAATCTGCGACAACTCGAGAACATCCTGTGTTGTGCTGGAGGATATAGTGCATACCAAGCGATCCAATTTAGGGAATTGTGTTACGATTTGTCCTAAACTGAGGTGCTGCACATAAAATTCGTCCCTCATGTGAGCGTCAAAATCATAATCCTCACGAACAACTTCAGTGCCCCACAGATTTAAATCTCTTATTTCAGGAAGGTTGTTTGCTAACTGGTTTAAATAAGTAGCCGACATTTCTTTTTGATAACTTAGGTTAAGCCGTCTCAATCTTGGACAAATCAGAGACACCTGAACCATCAAAGCAGACCAATTATGACTCGGTAGTCTTCCAATCGAGATCAATTTCTCCCCATAAGGTCTAGCAAGAATTAAATAGTCTTCCTCCTTTATCCCCTGCTTTGGGACAAAATAGCATCTTCGAAGAACCATGTCGTGCGTAGCAGTGCATGTTGCAAACCAGTTCACTCTTGTTTTAGGCGTTGATAAATCAATAATTCTTACAAATATGTCTAAAAACAGAGTATGATCGTCCGTCCCCAAAACAATAGGTTCCTGCAACATTGGAGATGCGGGAACCACAGACAATGGAATTTCAGCCTTATGATCCATAGCATAAACCTTGGTAGACAAGAGCGTTAGGGTACACAAGAATGTTGTTAATACTTTAGATTTTATCATAAATTTTCCCTTAATTCTGTAACTTATTTAAATATATATTTAGATTGTTTTTGTTTTGTAAATATATTGCATATTGCCTTATATATACAACATTATTTTTACTTATCGAATCTTCATACGTCACAACACCCCCAATCAATTCCATTTCCCCCCGTGCATAAAAAATCGTCTCGTGCTAAAGTTTGTTCAAGAACGACCCCATAAAAGAGAGAAAAATGGCTGAGCCCCTCACGTCTTATCTTGAAAATTATCTGCCTATCATGATTTTTTTCGTGCTCGCCATCGGTCTTTCCGTATTTCTCCTCATTCTCAACCAATTACGCTCCACGCGCCGTCCGGATCCGGAGAAAAACTCCCCCTACGAATGTGGCTTCAATGCTTTCGACGATACACGCCATCGATTTGATGTTCGGTTCTACCTTATTGCCATCTTGTTTATCATCTTTGATTTGGAAATCGCCTTCCTCTTCCCTTGGGCCATATCTTTAGGAAAAATCGGGATGTTTGGCTTTTGGTCTATGATCTTTTTCTTAGGCACCCTAACCATTGGATTTATCTATGAATGGAAGAAAGGGGCTTTGGAATGGGAATAAACATACCAACTGCTGATCCTTTGAGCCTTCGAGATTCGTTGCCCCCCGAACTTCAGGATGAAAAGCAGCTGTTCAGCGCGGTGACCCAAACCCTGAATGACAAGGGATTTATTGTCACAAAGCTGGACAACTTGGCCACTTGGGCGCAGAGCGGATCTTTATGGCCCATGACCTTTGGCCTTGCCTGTTGTGCCGTCGAAATGATGCACACGGCCGCAAGTCGCTATGATCTTGACCAACTCGGCCTTCTCTTCCGCCCCAGCCCCCGACAGTCGGATGTGATTATTGTTGCCGGGACGTTATGCAACAAAATGGCCCCTGCTTTGCGCAAAGTCTACGACCAAATGGCGGAACCCCGTTGGGTGATTTCCATGGGTAGCTGCGCCAATGGCGGCGGATACTACCACTACTCTTATTCCGTGGTTCGGGGGTGTGACCGCATTGTTCCGGTGGATGTGTATGTTCCCGGCTGCCCCCCAACAGCGGAAGCGCTTTTATATGGCATCATGCTGTTGCAAGAAAAGATTAAACGGGGTTCACACATGTCCCGTTAAGGGATAAATTAAGAGTATATCAGAAATAAGGGCGATATTAGTTAAAAAATGAATGCACGCAACTCCATCTCAGCTAAACCCCTCGAAGCTTTAGCTGCTACAATTGAAGATCAGTTAGGGCCAGATCTTATTCAAAAGAATCACGCCCATGGGGAGCTCACCCTCACCGTCTATGCAGGATCGATCTTAAGAGTGCTGACAATTTTGCGGGACAATTCAAAATGTCATTTTAAGCAACTGATCGACATCTGTTCCGTTGATTATCCCGACCGCCCTCAACGTTTTGACGTTGTTTACCATCTCTTAAGCGTGACCAACAACCATCGAGTACGCATCAAAATTGCCACGGATGGCGTTACACCAATTTCTTCCGTCACAGGGATTTACCCCTGTGCCAATTGGTATGAGCGTGAAGTCTGGGACATGATGGGCATTCCTTTCTCCGATCATCCAGATTTGCGCCGTCTTCTAACAGACTATAATTTTGAAGGCCATCCTTTGCGAAAGGACTTTCCTTTAACCGGATTTTATGAGGTACGATACGACGATGAGGTCAAGCGCGTGGTCTATGAACCCGTCAGTTTGCCTCAAGACTACCGAACTTTTGATTTTTTAAGCCCCTGGGAGGGGATAATGGAGGAGAAATCCAAACCTTCTGAATCTCCCACCCCATCCTCTTCTCAGCTCCTCGAACAGGGGGAGTCTAAATGAGTAAGCATACCCTTAACTTCGGCCCACAACATCCAGCTGCTCACGGTGTCTTGCGTCTGATCCTTGATTTGGATGGAGAAGTTGTGGAGCGCGCAGATCCCCATATCGGCTTCCTTCACCGGGGAACGGAAAAGCTTATCGAGCACAAAACTTATCTTCAGGCGATTCCTTACTTTGACCGTCTTGACTATGTATCTCCCATGAACCAGGAACACGCTTTTGTTTTAGGCATTGAGCGACTTTTGGGCGTTATTCCCCCTTTGCGAGCCCAGTACATCCGTGTCCTTTACTCAGAACTCACCCGCATTACCAATCACCTGTTGAACATTGCGACCTTTGCCATGGATGTTGGTGCGATCACGCCCTTTTTGTGGGCCTTTGAGGAACGCGAAAATATCATGGAGTTTTATGAACGGGTTAGTGGGGCCCGCCTTCACGCGGCTTACGTGCGCCCAGGGGGTGTTCACCAGGATTTGCCTGAGGGGCTTCTAGAAGATATCGAGGCCTTTGTCAGACGCTTTCCAAAATTGATTGACGATATTGAGACCCTCCTGACAGAGAATCGGATTTTCAAGATTCGCACTGTCGATATTGGCAGAATTGCCGCTGAAGATGCTTTGAACTGGGGCTTTACGGGCCCGATGCTGCGCGCAAGTGGTCTCCCCTGGGATTTGCGCAAATCTCAACCCTATGAAGTTTATGATCAGTTGGACTTTGATATTCCCATCGGCAAACACGGGGATTGTTATGACCGATATTTAGTCCGAATGGCCGAGATGCGCGAAAGCCTTAAAATCATCCGTCAGTGCTTGGATAAAATGCCCGAAGGCCCGGTAATGACCGATGACTGTAAAATTGCCCCCCCACGTCGGGCCGAAATGAAGACCTCCATGGAAGCTATGATCAATCACTTCAAATACTATACTGAAGGACTTCATGTCCCCGAGGGCGAAGTTTATGCGGCAGTGGAAGCCCCCAAGGGGGAGTTTGGTGTGTACTTGATTTCCGATGGTACCAACCGCCCCTATCGGTGCAAAATACGCGCGCCATCCTATGCGTTCCTTCAAGCAACAGACTTTTTATCCCGTGGCCATATGCTTTCGGATGTGGTTGCCATTATTGGCTCTTTGGATATCGTCTTTGGAGAAATTGACCGATGACAGGAAGCAAAGGGACACCCCCAACTTACCCAATTGAAGGCCATGATTTCTTTGTTTTCACCCCCGAAAATCAAGAGAAAATCGAAGCCATTTTGAAGAAATACCCTGTCGGGCGGCAAGCCAGCGCCATTCTGCCCCTCATGGATTTGGCACAACGACAATGCGGTGGATGGCTTCCCCAACCTGCTATTGAAACCATCGCGACGCTCTTGAAAATGCCTGTTATCCGTGCTCAAGAAGTCGCAACCTTTTATACGATGTTTAATTTAAAACCTGTTGGTAAACATCACATCCAACTGTGTCGCACCACCCCCTGTTGGTTACGGGGCAGTGACGCCATCAAGTCCATTTGTGAGACTCACCTTGGTATAAAACCGGGTGAAGTTACTCCAGATGGTAAATTCAGTTTAACAGAAGTCGAATGCCTCGGGGCTTGTATCAATGCCCCCATGGCCCAAATAAATGATGATTATTATGAAGATTTAACGCCAGAATCCATGAAGAACATCTTACAAAATATAGCGACAGGCAAGTCCCCTCCAACGGGGAAAGTATCCAGCACCAAAGCGAAGAAGCCCCTCGTCGAAGATGAAGAAGGAGACCTGTAGATGTTGCGTGATCAAGACCGCATCTTCACGAACCTATCCGGCATCGAGTCCCCTTATTTAAAGGCCGCTAAGGCACGGGGTGATTGGGATAATACGAAAGGTCTTTTTACAAAGGGACCTGAATGGATGATTCAAGAAATTGAAAAATCTGGTCTTCGGGGTCGCGGAGGAGCCGGATTCTCAACGGGTAAAAAATGGTCTTTCATGCCAAAGGTAAGCGATGGTCGTCCCTCATATCTGATCATTAATGCAGATGAAAGTGAACCCGGCACTTGTAAAGACCGGGACATCTTGCGCTATGATCCTCATAAGCTTATCGAAGGAGCCTTTCTAAGCTCCTATGCCATAGGGGCCAAAGTTGCTTACATCTACATCCGCGGCGAATATATCGCCGAGGCCAACATTCTCCAACAAGCAATCGATGAAGCTTATGCTGCAGGTCTTTTGGGAAAGAACGCCGCCAAATCCGGCTGGGACTTTGACTTATATCTCCATCGGGGTGCTGGTGCGTACATTTGCGGCGAAGAGTCTGCACTTCTTGAGAGTCTTGAAGGTCGCAAAGGCATGCCGCGTCTGAAACCGCCTTATCCCACGAACATGGGACTTTATGGCTGCCCAACCATCGTCAACAACGTTGAAACCATTGCTGTTGTCCCCACGATTTTACGCCGTGGAAGTGCATGGTTTGCAAACCTTGGTCGCCCCAACAATACGGGCACAAAGATTTTCTGCATATCTGGTCATGTCAACAAACCCTGCAATGTGGAAGAAGAGATGGGTATGCCGCTTAAAGAGCTGATCGAAACCCATGCGGGAGGCGTACGTGGCGGTTGGAAGAATTTGAAGGCCATTATTCCAGGCGGATCTTCTGTCTCGTTATTACCCAAAAGAATCTGTGATACGGTTCTAATGGACTTTGATAGTTTGTGCGACGTGCAATGTGGTTTGGGAACAGCGGCAGTGATTGTGATGGATCAATCGACGGATGTTATCAAAGCCATCGCCAATCTGTCCCGCTTTTACATGCATGAAAGTTGTGGACAATGCACCCCTTGCCGTGAAGGAACGGGATGGATGTGGCGTATGTTGGAACGCATCGCTGAAGGCCGGGGCCAAATAGAAGATATTGACTTACTCGATGAAGTGGCAGGTCAAGTCGAAAATCATACAATTTGTGCTCTGGGAGATGCCGCTGCTTGGCCCGTCCAAGGCCTCATTCGTCATTTTCGGGAGGAAATGGAAGATCGAATACGGGGGGGGAGTGTATAGGATGCTGAGTTTGGAAGACTACCACGGCTGTTTTACCTCTCCCCTTGTGGGAGAGGTCGCCACAAGAAAAGCGCTGTGGCGGGTGAGGGGTATCTCTCATCAAGCAGAAGATCTCTTCCTGAAACTTGGTTCTTACTCACACATACCCCCCTCTCCCACAAGGGGAGAGGTACAGCAGCCCTGTCCACCATACCAAGACCTAGGAACACGACCATGCCCAAACTAACCATTAATGACATTCAAGTTGAGGTTGAAAGCGGCTCAACCGTCTTGCAAGCGTGTGAGCAGCTTGGCATTGAAATTCCTGTTTTTTGTTATCACCCGAAACTTTCCATCGCTGGCAACTGCCGCATGTGCTTGGTCCAAACGGGCACATCGAAAAAGCCGATCGCAAGCTGTTCCATGCCCGCAACGGATGGCATGGTTATCAAGACGAATACCCCCGTCGTTAAAGCCGCCCGGGAAGGCGTCTTGGAATTTCTCCTCATCAACCATCCCCTGGACTGTCCGATTTGTGATCAGGGAGGGGAATGTGACCTTCAAGATATTACCAGAAACTATTCCCGAAGCAAGAGTCGCTTCTCGTTAAACAAACGTGCCGTCACAGATAAACCTATGGGGCCGTTAATCAAAACCATCATGACCCGGTGCATTCATTGCACCCGATGTGTGCGCTTTGCCAATGAAATTGCAGGATCTCCTGAAATGGGTGCCTGTGGCCGCGGAGAAGACATGGAAATCACGAGTTATTTAGGCAAAGCCATTACATCTGAGCTTTCTGGCAACATGATCGATATCTGCCCTGTCGGCGCCCTCACAAGCAAACCATACGCTTTTCATGGCCGCCCTTGGGAATTGACGAAGACCGAAACCATCGACGTCCTCGATGCTGTGGGAAGTAACATTCGCGTTGATAGCCGGGGACGCGAGGTTTTGCGCATTCTACCACGCCTCAATGAAGAGATTAACGAGGAATGGATATCTGACAAAACCCGATTTGCATGTGATGGGTTGAAACAACAGCGCCTTGATCAGCCTTATATTCGTCAAAAAGGGAAACTTGTCCCTGCTTCTTGGGATGAGGCTCTAGCCCACATTCAAAAGAAACTGAAAGGCCTTAGCGGAAAAGAAATTGCGGCACTCGTTGGTGACCAAGCGGATTGTGAATCCATAATTGCCTTAAAGGATCTCATGACAAATTTGAAAAGCCCCCACTTGGATTGTCGACAAGATGGCACCCATTGGGATGCAAGCAATCGGAGTACTTATCTTTTCAACACCACCATTGCCGGCATCGAAGAGGCCGACCTTATCCTCCTCATCGCAACCAATCCTCGATATGAAGCGCCGCTCGTGAATGCCCGCATTCGCAAAAACTATCTAAGAAGGGGATCCGTGAATCCGTTAGAAATAGCCCTCGTTGGTCCGGGCAGCGACTTATCCTACCCGTATGACCACTTGGGCGAGAATGCCAAGAGCATCAAGGAAATTTTAGAGGGAAAGAGTCCATTTTGTGCCAAATTAAAGGCAGCAAAACGGCCTATGCTGATCTTAGGACAAGCAGCGATGAATCGGCGAGATAGCCTGGAAATCTTGACCATGTGCCAGAAGATTGCAGAAAAATATGTCTTCATTCAATCCGATTGGAACGGGTTCAATGCCCTTCACACAGCAGCTGCCCGTGTCGGGGGCCTTGATCTTGGATTTATTCCCCAGAAAGGCGGACTTGATACCCAGGGAATTCTGGCTGCCGCTCACAGTGGAGAGCTGAAAGCCCTTTATCTTCTTGGGGCAGACGAAATTTCCACAACAGAATTGGGTGACACCTTCGTCATCTATCAAGGACATCACGGAGATGCCGGTGCCCATCGGGCGGATGTAATCCTGCCCGGATCCGCCTATACAGAAAAAAGTGCGACTTATGTAAATACGGAAGGGCGGCCCCAACACACCCTTCAAGCCGTCCAACCTCCTGGAAATGCCAAAGAAGACTGGCGCATCCTTCGAGCGCTGTCCGCAGCACTGGGCCAGCCTCTATCCTACAATACCCTTGAAGATGTTCGCATTCGATTGCGTGCTGTGAATCCAATTTTTGAGGCGGTGAACGATATCATTCCAGCCCCGTGGCAAATGCTCCCTCAAGGAACACCTGAAACCTTAAGCCAATTGGCGTTTCACCTTCCTATACCCAATTTCTACAGAACGGATCCGATCAGTCGCCATTCTGTAACCATGGCCCAATGCACACAATCCTTAGAACAATCTCGTGAGGTGCGTCATGGGTGATATGAGTACATTGCTTTGGGGATACACCGTAACAACCGCCATCATTTGTGGAAAGATTCTCTTGCTTGTCGTTCCCTTAATATTGGGGATTGCCTATTTGACCTTGGCGGAGCGAAAGGTCATTGCCGCCATGCAGCTGCGGCGTGGCCCCAATCGCGTCGGTCCGTTTGGCCTTCTCCAACCCATTGCAGATGGCATCAAGCTGCTTCATAAAGAAACCATCATTCCGCTGGCTTCCAACCCTTTTCTGTTCATCCTTGCGCCTGTCTTGACCTTCAGCCTGAGCCTGGCCGCCTGGGCCGTCATTCCGCTTGATCTTGGGCTGGCCTTGGCCGACATCAATGTAGGTGTTCTCTATTTATTTGCTATTTCATCTCTTGGCGTCTACGGCATCATTATTGCCGGTTGGTCGAGCAACTCCAAATACGCTTTTTTGGGGGCCCTTCGATCTGCCGCCCAAATGATTTCCTACGAAGTCTCCATGGGTTTGGTGATTATTTCCGTGTTGTTATGTGCCGGATCCTTGAACTTGACAAAGATTGTTCAGGCGCAACAAAACATGTGGTTTGCCATTCCCCTCTTCCCCATGCTCATTGTGTTTTTCATCTCAATTCTCGCCGAAACCAATCGCACCCCTTTTGACTTACCAGAAGCTGAAGCAGAGCTTGTCGCTGGGTACCATGTGGAATATTCCTCTCTGGCATTTGCCCTGTTCTTTTTAGGCGAATACGCAAACATGATTTTGTTAAGCGCCATGACCACCATTCTTTTCTTCGGGGGGTGGTTACCCCCTTTCGCGATTGCGCCGTTCACCTGGATTCCCGGCATTGTTTGGTTTGTTTTAAAGATTTGCTTCTTCCTGTTCGTCTTTCTCTGGGTACGTGCAACCGTCCCCCGATATCGCTATGATCAGTTAATGCGCCTCGGTTGGAAAGTGTTTCTGCCATTTTCTCTTGTGTGGGTGGTCTTGACCGCAGGTGTCTTAATCTTGATGGGTTGGGTCCCAAATGAACCGTAGGAGTCAAAAAATGCCATCATTCATAAACTGGTTCCGAACTTGGGCTTTGGTTGAGATGATCATCGGCCTTGGCAAAAGTTTCCAATATATCTTTAAGCGTAAAGTTACCCTCAATTATCCTTATGAAAAGGGACGCTTAAGCGCTCGTTTCCGCGGAGAACATGCTTTACGTCGCTATCCAAACGGGGAGGAACGGTGTATTGCTTGTAAATTATGTGAAGCAGTGTGCCCTGCCCAAGCCATCACGATCGAAGCGGAAGAGCGCGCCGACGGTAGCCGTCGAACCACCCGTTATGATATTGATATGATCAAATGCATCTATTGTGGCCTGTGCCAAGAATCCTGTCCTGTCGATGCTATTGTTGAAGGCCCAAATTTTGAGTTCTCAACATTCACCCGTGAAGAGTTATACTATGACAAGGAAAAACTCCTCTCCAACGGGGATCGATGGGAACAAGAAATTGCGCAAAATCTCAAAGCAGATGCGAAATATAAATAGGATAGAACCATGATTCAGACCCTGCTCTTTTACTTGTTCTCTGGCACCCTCATTGGGGCTTCTGCCATGGTCGTTGCAGGGCGAAATCCGGTTCACTGCGTCCTGTTCTTAATCCTTGCATTCTTAAATGCGGCTGGATTGTTTTTGCTTGCAGGAGCAGAGCTCCTCGCCATGATTATGATCATCGTGTATGTTGGCGCTGTTGCTGTCCTCTTCTTGTTTGTTGTGATGATGCTCGATATCAACTTCCGCGATCTTTCTCAAGGCCTTGCCAGATATGGGTTGATTGGATCTCTTGTGGGGCTCATTTTGGCCGGTGAGTTAATTACTGTCGGTGTTTTGTGGATGTCTCACCCCAAGGCCCAAAAAGAGGGAACACAGCCGATTCTGGACACCACAACAAATGCCCATGCCCTGGGGCCGATCCTCTATACAGATTATGTTTATATCTTCCAACTCTCTGGGGTCATTCTTCTGGTTGCCATGATTGGCGCCATTGTTTTGACCCTTCGACGACGCACCTCCGCGCTTCATCAAAATTACCAAGATCAACTCAAACGCTCACCGAAGAATTCCCTTGAAATGGTGAAGGTCGCCTCCGGACAAGGCGTTGGAGAGATGGATTAATGAAGGAAAACAAACATGCTTGAATTGACCCTTACTCACTACCTGGTCGTCTCGTCCATCGTCTTTACCTTAGGCGTGTTTGGCGTATTTTTAAATCGGCGCAACATCATCATTGTATTGATGTCCATTGAGCTCATTCTTCTGGCCGTCAACATCAATTTTGTGGCTTTTTCCTGGTTTTTAAAAGATTTAGTGGGGCAAGTCTTTTCTTTGTTTATCCTCACGGTCGCCGCCGCTGAGTCCGCCATCGGCCTTGCCATCCTCGTCGTCTATTTCCGCAATCGTTCCACCATCAAAATCGACGATATGAGCATGATGAAGGGGTGAGGGGAGAGAATTGTAGTGGAACGACAGGATAGATTACTTAATCTACTTTAGTTTACTTTTTAGCTTCTTAATGATTCCGTTTTTCTTCCAAAAGATTCCAGTCACATCTTCTTTATCGCTTTTTCTAGAAATTTGAAGTTCCTCAATCATATTTTCCAACAAATTCAATCTGTTTTCTAAACTTATTCGCCTTTCAACTTCAATATTTTCATAATATTCTGCCAGATCCCTTTCAGCTATAGAGCGAATCTTTTTTCTGGGGGTATGGCTGTTAGAGCGCATATCATCCTTATCCTTATCTTCCATGTATGTTATAAAGATTTTTCTTTTATTTGTCCTATGATGTTCAGCATATTTTAAAAGAATATCGATGATATGCGCATCATTCTCTAACGACATTCCAAAGATTAGAAGATCACCTTCTGACTGTATCAGTTGCTTTGTGCAGTAGTTCAGATATTCACATCCTTCAAAGTGTGCCTTTTTTATATACCACCTGCTTTCAAAGATTATGTCTGGCAAATCATTTGATTCACTATCTTTTTCATAAAGAATTTTTTCAGGGATAATTTCATCTGGATTTAACTTATATAAAGTTTTACAGCTATTATCATACATTATAAAATTTGCTCCATGAAGATAATAAACTTTGATTCCTTCATATTTTTCCATTCGCTTAATTTGTTCAGATTTTGTTATTTTTATATGACCACGAAACCCGTCTACTACTAATCTCTTAAATTGCTTCTTATTATCTTCTTGCAACCTAATTAAATCTATTAAGGAAAAATACATTAAAGGATCATAATTAACTGTAAATATCTTGTCGAATTTGCTGAGGGTTTGAGATGCATCGAAATTTTTATGTATATTACCATATTTCTTCCAGCTATTTTCTTCTTTCGCATTCTTTTTATCAAACTCTTCAATTCCCTTCATTACAGCTTCTGCATAATGAAGAATAACCTCCTTAGAAATTGCCCACCTAAATATATTTAGAAATTTTTCTGGGCATGTTATTCTTCGTAATCGCTCTACCTCATTCTTGCCTAAATAGAGCCCGATTTTACCTATCAACGAAAATATATCTTCAGAAGTAAATTTAAAGCGCTTCCCAAGGACTGGATGATCCAAACAAAAGCCATTACCCAACAGTAGAGTCTTTACGTTTTTACCTTCATTTTTTAAAAATTTATCAATTGGATTTTTCTTACTCAATTCAATCATAATAAGTCTTCATTATTTCAATATACTATTCTTTCAGGATATAAGAATATAATTAAGAACAGTTTAAGAAAGACCAAAGCAACCCACTCACCGTCATTGCGAGCGAAGCGAAGCAATCCAGGGGCGACAAAGTAGATCTGGAAGCCTTCTTCGTTTCATAAACTGCTTATAAAGCTTGTCCTTGGCCCCTGGATTGCTTCGTCGCCTTGCTCCTCGCAATGACGGAGAGAGACATATCTTTTCTATACAATGTATCTTAAGTGAGGGATTGTTCTCAATACATTATCCCCATTGAATATCTCTTATGTTGTCACTGGAATCATTTTCGCTATTGGTGGGTAGCGATCCATCCGATAAGAATTCAGGATATTTCATTAAGTCCATATTAACAACCAATATTATATTATACAAACAGTATCATTGATCGTATGTTTGTAAGGATTATTATGAAATCTATATGGACTCAAATAATTGCTACTATACTAGGAGGCTTCCTTGCTGCTGGCGCAGGTTGGTTTGTAGATTGGAACCGTGAAAGCAGAAGAAATGAGAACATTCAGAATCTAGCACTTACTGCTTTACGTGATGACTTACAAAATTCCATAATTCTCTACGATAAACTTATAGAAGATTTTGATAAGACAAACACTATTTGGTTAGCAACAATTTTCACTCTACAGGAGTCACGACAATTTTACCAAAAGAATAAAGAATGGATGGTTATTTTCGATGACAAGGACCTACGAGACAAAGTTTTTCAATACTACGTGAAAAGTGAACTCCTTTTTCGTAAATTAGAATTTATGCAAAAAAAGAAACAGGATATTGAAAATATATTATCTGACAACCTTAATCGTGTTAAAATAGAACATCCAACATGGAAGGAAGAGGATATAAAAAAAGCAGCTCTTATACCTATAGAAGACAAAAGAAAAGAATACATTAATTTAACTAGCAAGTTAATTCCTGAATTGATATCAGAAGTAAAAGAATCCAGACACATTGCAAACAGCCTAATTAGCTCTCTGCATAACCGCATTATTAGAAAATAAGTATCTGTTAGAATTCATCAACCTCTCACAACACCTTCCCCATATCCGTATCTCGAGGGTCGCTTTCGTGAGCGTCGGGATCACTAAAAGGCATTTCAGTGAACCCAGAAGCTTTATAAAACGGATAAGCTTGCTTAGAAGACTGAACGTGGAGGCTAAGGATTCCTTGATGAGTCAACCAGCGCTCAAGGCTCTTTAATAATCCTTTGCCAATGCCCTGATTCCGGTAAGCTTCCTCAATCGCGATAATTCTTAAAGCCGCCCGGTTGTCTGGCCAAAATTGAAGATGCGCATAACCAATAAGCTCACACCCCTTCATGAGGACAATGTGGAAATGCTGATCATTCTCAAACGTCCAGGTGTAAGGATCTTGGATATCGAGTCGATCAAAGAAGCATGTCTGGCGTATACGTTTGACAAAATCCCACTCTCGATCCGTAAGCGCCTGCACCATCGTAATCCCATTAAATCCGGCTTTATGAAGGATTTCTTTGACAAGATCATCTTTGGACAGAGTGTAGGAGGCGCGATCATCTCGAAACGACTCAGCCAGAGATAATTTTAAAGCTTCGTAAGCATTCAAAGCATCCGGGTTTTTGATTAAATAGTCGCGAAAGATCAGATGCTTATCAATCTCTGGGTTGCCCTCTTCCCAAATATGAAGATGACAAGCCCGATTGCTAAAGTACCGACGGAACAACATCCCCAACTCCCCGCGTCCCTCGTAACCCAACTCTACTAAGGCCGCTGCATTAACTTTGAGAATGTCCTTCACCACAGGAACCATGTCTATGATGGGCTTGGCCGAGATGCCCGGGATAGATGTGGAACCGATGTGATGAATGGTGACGCAGTTATCCCCCAAAGCTTCAGCAATTCTTTTCGCTTCCTTGGCAAAGATTTCGGGCCACTGGGGATTATAGGGGACGACGATGACGGCTGGATCTGAGGGGCTGGATTTACGGGGTGCTTTCAGCATGGGATGACGGGTCCTGATTAGTAGGAGTAACGCTTATATTTCTTTAGAAGGTTTGTATTTTTACCTCTCCCCTTGTGGGAGAGGTCGCCGATGAGCCTCGCGAAGAGGCGGGTGAGGGGTATATTGCAAAGTTAAGGGTGTTTCTTGTTTGAAGTACATATTTGGGTGAATCAAACCCCTCACCCGCCACGGAGCTTTATGCTCCGTGTCGACCTCTCCCACAAGGGGAGAGGTAAAATGCACTCGATAATCTCACTTCCCTCTCCGTGAAAAGGGACAAAAACCCTATTCCGCTGCTTCTGGAGCGCTCACTTCTGGAACAATTTCTGGCTCAGGGGCAGGAGCAGGCGCTTCCTTAATGGCAACAGCCTCTATAAGGCCTTTAGCCTGCAATTTATGACGGGAACGTTCCGCGATACGCGCACTCTTACCCGTACGGTCACGCAAATAATATAATTTTGCCCGACGCACATCACCATGACGAATCACTTCGATACGAATATTGGGAGAATATAAAGGAAATACGCGCTCAACACCTTCTCCATTGGAGATTTTGCGAACCCGCAAAGATGAATTTAAGCCCCGAAGCTTACGACCAATCACAACCCCTTCATAAGGCTGGATACGTGTGCGTTCCCCTTCGACCACCTTCACATGGACACGAACAGTGTCCCCAGCGCGAAAGTCAGGAATTTCCTTGCCTTGCACTAATTTTTGGACCTGTTCGTTATTAATTTGTTGTAAAAGATTCATCATTTTTTCTCCATTTGTTCCAGATATCGTACCCATAAATCGGGCCGTCGTATCTGCGTTATTCGTAAAGCTTCTTGGTTACGCCAAGCAGCAATTTTCTTATGATCGCCTGAAAGCAGCACTTCCGGGACGCTCATACTTTCCCAAACTTGTGGTCGAGTATACTGCGGATACTCTAATAATCCTAGCTCAAAACTTTCATTGGTAGAAGATTCTTCCTTACCAATAACACCGGATAGCAAACGAATACAAGCATCAAGTAACGTCAAGGCAGCCATTTCTCCCCCTGAGAGGACATAATCCCCGATACTGACCTCTTCTAAGCCGGCTTTCTCTTGCCAATGTTCTATGACGCGGTTATCAATGCCCTCATAGCGTCCACATAAGAGAACAACCCCCGGAGAGGATGCATAACGACGAACCGTTGCCTGATCCAAGGGCTTTCCTCTGGGTGTCAAAAATATGAGGGTGCGCTTGCCATGAGACGGCTCACGAGACATGACATGCTCAAGAGCGGCATCCACAACATTCGGACGCAAAATCATCCCTGCCCCACCCCCAAAACACGTATCGTCAACTGAGTGGTGTTTGTCAGTTGCAAAGTCCCGAATCTGGACTGGATCCAATGACCACAGCCCCTCTTCTAAAGCCTTTCCAGAAAGAGAATGTCCCAAGGGGCCGGGAAACATCTCTGGAAATAACGTCAAAACGGTAGCTTTCCAAGCTTTTGTCGTTAAAGATGTTGCCGTCGTCATTTTTTATCACCAGGTTCCTCTTGATCAGGGCTTTCGTCTGTATTTTTTAAGGTCGAATCCAACAAAAACCGCCGGTCAACCTGAAGGCCACCTTCCTCGTCACCCTTAGGTAATCGAACTATGGGCACCGCCTCACGGGTAAAAGGAATGGTGAAAAGATGGTGGCTCTCGTCAAGGATCTCAATATAGTCGCCTGCGCCGTAATTCCCAATGGCCTGGACGTATCCAACATCTTGGCCCTCTAAATCTAGAACCTTTAAGCCAATTAAATCGCTATGATAGAACTCTTCTTCAACAAGATCAGGGAGTTGTAGCCGCTCAATATAAAGTTTCGTACCCCGTAAAGCCTCAGCTTGATTCCTATCAACAATGCCTTCAACAGAGGCGATCAAGCTGTCCGAAGAAAGAAGCCTTACCAGCTTGAGCTGATAGGTACGGCCCTTCTCATCTTTCAAGGCCCCGTAAGTAAAAATATTTTCGGGGTTTTGTGTAAAAGTTTTGACCTTTACAGCTCCCCGAATACCATGAGCCGTGGCAATAACAGCCAATAAAATCATGAGGTTACCTTAATCTGGCGATCGCAAGAAGCAATCCTTACTCAGCTGGTGAAGCTTTTTCTTCCTCAGGTGGGGGAGTTTCTTCAACCGGAGCAGGCACTTCTTCTGGCGTTGGAGCTTGTTCTTCCTCAACAGCAGCAGGCACTTCCTCAGGAGAAGCTGGCGCTTCAGGTTCACTCATGACCGGAGCTTCTTCCGCTGGAGCTTCCACTACAGGAGCCGGAGCTTCTTCAACCGCAGGAGCTGCTGGAGCCTCAACAACTGGTTCTGGCTTCGGAGCATTCAAAGCTTCTTGTTCTGCTTTCAAACGTTCTTGAGCACGCTTCTTTGGCGCTGATTTCTTCGGATCATCTGTACGGGCTTTCTTCTCAACCAACCCAGCATTTCCTAAAAATAGCTGCACACGATCTGTCGGTTGTGCACCAACAGATAACCAATGCTTGATCCGCTCCACATTTAAAACAATACGTTCCGCGTGATCATGCGGCAACAGTGGGTTGTAAGTCCCTAGCTTTTCAACAAAGCGACCATCCCGTGGGCTGCTTGCTTCTGCGACCACAATCCGGTAAAAAGGACGTTTTTTTGCCCCACCGCGTGCAAGACGAATTTTTAATGCCATTTCTTTCTCCCTAGTTCTTTCTTAATTCTCTAATGGCCGAAAAGCCCCTTCAGGCCCTGACGCATTAATCCTTTTTTTCCCATTTTGCCCATTTGCTTCATCATATGCTGCATTTGCTGGAACTGTTTTATCAACTTATTCACATCGACAACTGTTGTTCCAGATCCTGCAGCGATACGTCTTTTACGTGACGCATTCAGTAACCGATAATCTCGCCGTTCTTGGCGGGTCATAGACCGTACAACTGCGAGTTGTTGGCGTATAACACCATCATCCATGCCTGCGTCAGCAATCTTATCCTTAATTTTGCCTATTCCTGGCAAAAATCCCATTAACGTACTCAAGCCACCCATCTTTAACATTTGCTCCAGCTGGGTTGCCATATCATTTAAGTCGAAAACACCCTTTTGAAGCTTTTCGGCCATTTTTTGTGCATCATCAGCACTAATGACTTCCGTCGCCCGCTCAACCAAGCTGACAACGTCGCCCATATCTAAAATACGTCCAGCGATCCGTTCAGGCTGGAATACTTCCAACTGATCCAGCTTTTCGCCCACACCCAACAATTTAATGGGGCAATTGGCGACGGCGCGCATCGAGAGCGCTGCACCCCCTCTGGCATCCCCGTCAACACGGGTCAGGACAATCCCCGTGACGCCGACTTGGTCCTGAAAGGCCTTTGCAATCGTAACTGCATCTTGCCCGGTCATCGCGTCTGCCACAAGAAGCGTTTCTATCGGCTTTGTCTGCGCTTTAATAGCCGCCACTTCGGCCATCAACGCTTCATCAATATGTAAGCGCCCGGCACTATCCAGCAAGACGACATCAAAACCTTGCAAACGACCCGTCGACATTGCCCTTTGAGCAATCGCCAAAGGCTTTTCATTCTCAACGAGCGGTAGCGTTTCTATATCAAGCTGTCGACCAAGAGAAGCAAGTTGTTCTTGAGCAGCCGGACGATACACGTCCAAGGATGCCATCAGCACTTTCTTCCCGTGCTTTTCCACAAGGAACTTGGCAATCTTACCCGTGGAAGTGGTTTTCCCCGACCCTTGCAACCCCACCATGAGAATTGCCAAAGGAGAAGGAGCCGATAGATTCAAAGGCTCAACTTCACTTCCCAGCATGGTAATCAAATGATCGTGAACAATTTTCACCACCATTTGTCCTGGTGTTATACTTTGTATAACATCCTGCCCAATCGCTTTTTCACGGACCTCATCAATAAACTGTTTTACAACAGGAAGCGCAACATCCGCTTCAAGGAGGGCGATACGAACTTCTCTTAAAGCCGCAATAACATCCGCTTCGGTTAAAGCGCCTCGCCCACGAAGTCTGTCCAGAATCCCCGTCAAGCGCCCCGAAAGTGTTTCAAACATACCCGATTTGCACCAAATTCATAATTAATAGCATACAGCCTCCCATCCCGAAGCCAGAAAAGCTTTACACATTATTTATAGATCTCTTCTTCCGCCGTCAAGCTTATTGTCTGAAAAATCAAGCAAAAACCGAGGAAATTATCGGACTTTCGTAATATAGAAATCCTTTTCATCTAAATGAATGATGATTTCCTCTTCGTCTGCCAATCCTTCACGATGGGTTTCCGTGGTGCTATACCGAGCAAATATGAAGGCTCCTTTTCCATAAGCTTTGGACATTGTGATGGTTTCAGGATCCATCTCTTGCCCCGGCACAGCCTCCCACTCGATGACATCTATATCATTTGCATGATCTTTTTTGAGCTGGTCTTCGGCTGCAAAGTACTGTTGTGCCGTCATTCCGGCAACTTGGCCCATAACGCCGTCATCATAGATAATGATCATGTGCACATCAACCGGCGCATTACTATTAACCTTTTTGCTGACCTTAAAATTCACCTTTTCAATCCAAACCTTGGCTGCGTCCATTTTTATGGCGCCCGCAATGGCACCATCAGCACACCCTCCAAGAGGGCCTCCAATAATTGCAATCAAACATAGCTTTTTTATAAAACTCATCTCAAGTTTCCCCATATTTTTACCGGCACTTACCCATTTATTAACCACTTTAGGGGTAAAATAACTCTATTGGTATAATTTATACGTGCATGAAGCATTTTTGCAAGACCAGAGAAAGAGCAGCCGAATGACAAGCAAGAAAACAAAGACACCGCCTCTACAACGATTCGAAGATGCCGATCTGCCTGATTTGGCAGAAATATACGTATTAGCCTACCGTACCATGAACTTTCTCCCCCACAGATTTCAAGAATATACGACCAATATTTTGATTCGGGTTGAGAACTTTGCCGACCAAGATATTTTAGATGGCCTTAAATTAACAGATAAGTACGACCTTCTAGGGCTCTATCAAGGCATTCCTTTGCCCTTGAAAGGTGCAAACGAAACATTATCCGTCCCTGACATTATTTATCTGTTCCGAGGCCCCCTTATTCGCTTTGCTCGTGATAATCATGAGACGCTGCCTCAGCTTGTTCATCACGTTATGATCCACGAAATCGGCCACCACTTTGGCTTTTCCGACTTTGACATGGAATGGATTGAACATAAGTTCGATTAGGCTGGGGGTATCAGGAGAGAAGTTTCAAAAATTCTGTCATTGCAAAGAGCGAATGCGACGCTGCAATGACTTGATTTGTTTGCTTTATCACCAACTCTTTACCCCCTCACCCACCACCTAATTTACGCCAGGGGGGTCCTCTCCCACAAGGGGAGAGGTATAAGAGCAGCCGTTACGCCTTCTTCAAAGCCCTATCGCGCCGGGTGATTTTGCGAACGATGAGCGCGAAGGCGCCATTGCCCATGACGTTGGCACCCGTAAAGATGGGGTCTTGAACAATGTAAATTGTAGTCATGAGGGTCGACATTTCAGGCGTTAGACCTAGATATTTCTGCATGATGGGCAGCATCACAAAGATCCCTCCGCCAGGAATGCCGGCCACTGAAAACTTTGCCAAACAGAAGTAAAAGGTGAACAGCAAATAATTCTCGATGCTGGGCAGGGGCAATCCAGAAAGACTGAGCACCGCCAAAGCCATAATCGGAATCGCCAAGGCATCCCCAATCAGGTGAATGTTGACGGTCGTTGGAATGACTAGGTCGGCAAATTGCTCATCCCCTGTATTTTTTTCTGTAGCCTCGAGGGTAACGGGCATAGTGGCCGCACTCGACATGGTAGAAAAACCTGTGATCCCTGCGGGAATCATGTTTTTAAATATCTCAAAAAATCGGGGCATTTTGAAACCACTGGCAACGACATACAAAAGAAGGATGTAAATGACCGTAACAAGCCACAAGAGACCAAAGATATGTCCAGAGTTTTTGGCCAGAATCATCAAGGTATCTTCATAATCCATTTTCAAAATAAATCCAAACACATAGATCGGCAATAGCGGAATGAAAGCCCTTTGCAAAAATACTGTTACGTAATGACGCAATTGAAGAGATAGGGTTGTGATCGCAGGAACTTTGTAAAAACTAAAGATGATACCAATCACGATTCCGAGAACCAAAGAATGATCTGGGGCCAACATTTCCGGTATATGAGGAAAGTAGAAGGGAACCACCGACTCTTGAATTTCAGTTAAAGATGAGGCCCCTCCAAAGGTAAGGAGCGGCAAAAGATTCACCCCAATGCCATAGGATACGAGAACCGTAAAGGCATTTGAGAGAGTCGCAAGAGCCAGAATGCTCAAGATCAGCAAGGGGGCGCGTTGCTCCATTGATAAGATGGCGGCCGTAATATAGCTGAAGATAACCAAAGGCAGAACGGCCATCAGGATTTCTTTTAAGATACAGCTCAAGGTGTAAAAGAAACGAATTGTATCTAAGCCGAAGATATCACTTAAAAAAAAGGCGGCGAGGATGGCAAGGATGAGTTGAACGGGTAAACTTTTAATCACGGTATAGTCTCTCTACTTTATGTTGAGATAATCAATATTAATGGAATAGTTATGTATTTTAAATAGAAGATATATACCGCTTAAGCGGTACATGAATGGGACATACAAGTGAGTTTATAATCCAACATAGTTTTAGCATAAACCGAAAAAGGGGGCGAATCAAGGGGTTTCGAATTGTATTTTTTTATCGCAATTTCTCCTTTATGCTGAAGGTAAGAACGTTTAAAAACAATACCCGGAGGTTAAATGCTCCCTCATTTTTTCGTAATTGTTGCTCTGTTTTTAGGGTGTATGCCCTCTCACGCTGATTTTAGATACCCCGCTGTCGCCGGGCAGTTTTATCCCGCCTCTCCTTTAACATTAAAGAAAGATATTGATCAGTATCTAGCCAGCGTTCCAGAGGCCAAGCAACCCCGGGATGCCAAAATCATTGGGATGATTGTGCCCCATGCTGGGTATGATTTTTCCGGCCAAACGGCTGCATATGCTTATTCTATTCTTAAAAACCACCCTGTCGAGGTTATTGTCATCATTGGTCCTTATCATGCAAATGAATTTCCTGGGGTTTCCATATGGGCACAAGGATCCTGGCGTACACCTTTAGGAGAGATCGCCATCGATGAAAATCTCGCCAAGAGCATTCGAAGCGAATCTCCTGATTTTTTCTATGACGCACAAATCCACACACTTGAGCACTCCCTCGAGGTTCAGATTCCCTTTATTCAAGTTGTTGCGAATGGGGCAAAGATTGTCCCCATTTTAATAAGTGATATGGCTTACGCCAAACCTCTTGCGCAAGCCTTGTACAAACACTTGCAGGGTCGTTCTGCCTATGTGATTGCCTCAACGGATTTGAGCCATTATCACCCCGATCCAACGGCTCGCGTCATTGATCAGAAAACCCAAAACATCTTTCAAAAACTATCTCCCAGCGACTTCCGGCAAGCTTATCAAAAGAAAGAGATTGAGTTGTGCGGCGCGGCCGCTGTATTGACTCTTTTAGAATTGGGTGAGCTCTATGGCCACCTTGAATTTACCAATCTTCATTATGAAAACAGTGGCAATCATATCCAGGACAAAAGCAACGTCGTAGGCTACAATGCTTCTCTCATATCCCTTTCAGATAAGATCTCACGTGAAAACGGTGACATGCTTCTTAACTTTGCACGAGATACTTTGGTTGCTTACCTTTCCAAGAGAACCATACCTTCATTCCAGGTTGTGGACCCGATATTATTACAAAATCGGGCGGTTTTTGTCACCTTAAGGGACCGCTTAGGAAACTTGCGTGGCTGCATTGGGCGGTATGTGGCTGAGGAACCTCTCTATAAAGCGGTACAAAACATGAGCATCGAAGCTGCAACACAAGATTCCCGGTTTCTCCCTTTGAGTCTCCAAGAATTAGATGGCTTGTCTATTGAAATTTCCGTCCTAGATACACCTGTTGACTTAAGAAGCGCCAATGAAATCATCTTCGGCTCCCACGGCGTCATTGTGTCTCAAGGAAGAAAGAGTGGTGTTTTCCTACCTGAAGTTGCTCAAGAATTTGCAACGAAAGAGCAGTTCTTATCCGAGTTGTGCCACCAAAAGGCTGACTTACCCGGAAATTGTTGGCAAAATCCCCAAACGAGAATTCAAGTATTTACAACCCAAACTATTGACCATAAAAAATAAATACCTTGTTGACAATTTTAACCAAACTTTTAGAAATTGATTCATAAGCTAAACTGTAAAATCAATTTGTATGTCGTTTAATGGGGAACGAGCTATGAAGCAGATTGTCCAGGATATTCTTTTACTCGGAGACA